>CAYWHQ010000430.1:0-2837 GCA_964457665.1 uncultured Prolixibacteraceae bacterium
TTAATGCCATTGGTAACCATGTTTATTATGTGAAGGGGAACCGCCGCGGGGCTCCGTCGCTGATGGTGTTCGATCTGAAGGAAAAGAAAGAGACCGGTATCGGGGAGTTCGGAACATATGAAATATCGGCCGACCTGAAAAAGATGCTCCTCTCCTCAGGGGGTAAATATGCTGTGATTGAAATCCCGAAAGGGAAGACGGAGGTGAAGGAGTGGGCAGATCTGTCGAACATGAGGCTGATGGTTGATCTGAAAGCTGAATGGACCCAGATCTTCGGGGAGTCGTGGCGTCAGATGAAGTATTTTCTTTATGCGCCGAACATGCATGGCGTCAACTGGGATTCCATGAGAAAGAAGTACGAGGTTTTGCTGCCATACGTGAATAACCGGAATGATCTGAATTATATCCTGGGTGAAATGATCGGTGAACTCAGTGTGGGTCATGCTTATGTGAGCGGGGGCGACAAACCGGAACCCCAGCGGATAAAGCTGGGACTGCTCGGGGCGCGGCTGAGCCGCGACGGATCAGGTTACTACAGGATCGACAGGATACTCCGGGGGGAGAACTGGACGCGTACCAACCGGTCACCCCTTACAGAGGTTGGTGTGGATGTCGGGGAGGGCGAATACATCATCACCGTCAATGGTAAGCCGACCAGCGAAATGAAGGATATCTGGGTAGCTTTTGTGAATACTGCCGGCCAGCAGGTGGAACTAACCGTGAATAGCAGACCCTCGGCCGAGGGGGCCCGGAAGGTCATTGTGGTGCCTGTCGACGATGAGGCACCGCTGTACTATTACAATTGGGTGCAGGAGAATATCCGTAAGGTCAGTGAAGCAACGAACGGCCAGGTTGGTTATATACATATACCGGATATGAGCGCTGAAGGACTGAATGAGTTTGTGAAGTATTTCTATCCCCAGCTCGACAAGCGGGCGCTGATCATCGACGACAGGGGGAATGGCGGTGGAAACGTATCGCCGATGATCATTGAACGGCTGAACCGTGAAATGACGATGATCAATATGGCAAGAAACACCGAATCTGCGCCGGGAAGGCTTGAGATGCAGGTAGGGCCGAAATGTATCCTCATCGACAACTATTCAGCGTCGGATGGCGACCTGTTTCCATACCAGTTCAAGAAACTGAAGATCGGTAAAGCGATTGGAAAACGTACCTGGGGTGGCGTGGTCGGCATCCGCGGAACCCTTCCATTCGTGGACGGTGGATCGCTGATGCGTCCCGAGTTCGCACCATACGACACAGAGGGGAAGAACTGGATCATTGAAGGATATGGTGTGGATCCCGATATTGAAGTGGATAACGACCCTGCGCGGGAGTATGCCGGGGAGGATCAGCAACTCAACAGGGCCATCGAACTGATGCTGGAAGAGCTGAAGAACCAACCCGAAAAACTTCCGGTTATACCCCCCTTCCCCGACAAATCAAAATAGCTGTCAGGCGGTCACTTGCCTGACCAATTCCGCGGCAGGAAGAAGCCCGTCGAGCCAACGGATGGGTATTCCCTGCCGCTCCATCCTTCTGAACCAGGTCATCTGTCTTTTGGCAAACTGATGAATGGCGGTATTGAGTCCGGAGAACATTGCTTCGTAACCGATGCTGCCGGTCAGGTAGAGGGTCAGATATTTGTATTCAAGGCCATAACGGATAAGCCTTTCGGGAGGGATTCCCTCCGCGAGGAGCGATTCCGTTTCGCGGATCATTCCCGCCTCAAGCCGTTGCTGCAGCCTTCGCGTGATTCTTTCGCGAACTGTTTCCCTGGGCATTCCGATGCCGAATACCTTGCGGGGGATAAGCGGGAAACCAAGCTGTGGTATATCTCTTCTTCCCGAGGATCGTTCAATAAGGATCGCCTTGATAGTACGGTCACGCGTTTCGGTGTCGGTGAAATTATGCAGCCTGCGGTACGACCGGAGCATATCAACAAGTTCCTCATCGGATTTCCCTTCCAGTTCCATGAGGATCTTCTCCTGTCCGGTGATATCGGGCAGGGGGTAGGGCTTCAGGACGGCTTCGAGGTAGAGGCCTGAACCGCCGCAGAGTATGGGTTGCTTTCCTCTGATGGTGATGTCGTGATATGCCCGAAGGAAGTCGTTTTGGTAACGGTAGATATTGTATTCCTCTCCCGGTTCGCAGATGTCGGTCAGATGGACGGGAATGGTTTTACCATCCACGATATAGCTGGCATGGTCCTTACCGGTTCCGATGTCCATACGCCGGTATACCTGTCGCGAGTCAGCGGAATTGATCCCCCCCTCCCTGGCGGCGGCCAGGGCCGCCGCCAGGGAGGTCTTGCCCGAGGCCGTAGGCCCGAGGATCACGTATAATGATTGAAGTTTGTTCAAATCTGCAGGGTGCATTCGGGAACGATCTCTTTCATCTTGGCGGGTATATCCGATGATTTTCCTGCCGATACCAGGTCGGACAGTTCATCGATTGCACGGCTCAGGCCGGCATACTCAGCAACCGGTAGATGGGCGGCCAGGATGTGTGGATGAAGCGCAGGGGGTTTGTCTGTTCTGAGGATGAAAACCTCACCCCCGCAACCGATGGCGCCTGATTCCAGGATCAGCCGGCATACTTCGGCGACAGTTATGAAATACCTTGCCGCGTCGGGATGGAAAAGTTTGCCATCATCTTCTTCCCTGATCTGCCAATGACACAGGGGTGCTTCCGATCCCACGGATCCGGGAGGGTTACCTAAACGGGTGGTAATGAATTGCGTGGTCGTTCTTCTGTGGAGAGATTGAATATACATCTCGGCAATCCTTTTGGAAGCGCCTCCAACTTCGGAAGGATGAGCCGCCTTTTCGGTT
>CAYWHQ010000431.1:0-2836 GCA_964457665.1 uncultured Prolixibacteraceae bacterium
GTCCCAAGGATCTCCCCCTGTTTCCAGGGGAAAAAGGATGTCTTAAGAGAACAACCCCAGGCCAACCCTTCGGAGGAGAGATCGATCCCATTGAAATTCCCTTTCGATTTGCTGTACCACAGTGATATCCCCGGCTGAAGGCTCATCCATCGCCCGATGTCGAGGGTCGCATCAATGCCTCCCCCCGCCTTTCGCAGCCAGTCGCCGTTGGCATAGGTCATCACCAGGGTATCAGGCGGGATCAGGGAAGAGACCTGAACGATGAAATCACGGGCATCGCTGTAGTACAAATGGCTGAACAACCGGAAATTTTTGATGGAATAGCTGTGGCTGACCTCCACTTTACCGGTCAATTCCGGATCCAGGTTTTTGTTGCCGGTCTCGAACGTCTTTTCATCAATGACATTGATATAGGGATTCAACTGCGGATAGGTTGGACGGGTTATACGCCGGGTATATCCCAGCGAAAGGGTTTGGGTAGGTGAAAGCGACAGGGAGAGCTCCAGAAAAGGGAAAGGGAAAAAATACTCTGCGAAGAGCTCCTCTTCAGTGGAATTTTGATGCAGATTACGTGTATTGTATTCCAGGCGGATGCCCGCTTTCCAGAAGAGCCGGCCGAAAAGGGTGTCGGAAACCATCGCATATCCGGCATAGATAAATTCCTGTTGTTCCAGGTCATTGGAGTACCTGGGATTCAGGATCCACGCCCCCGAAAGCGTATCCATATCCCAAAAGTCGTAGGCAAATGAATTCCAGCGGGAAAAGAAACGCAAACCTGTTTCCAGTTTTCCTTTCCGGAATACCGGTCTGAGATAGTCGGCCTGAGCCGTCACATTGGTTGGTGCGCCTCCTCCTTCCGATTTCTGCAAGAGACGATCCTCCAGATAATAATCGGCGAACCGGGTTCCTTTGGTGCGGGAGAAAAAGGCTTCCAGGGAGAGCACATGGCGGTTTTTGTCGAATAGGTGCCTGTAGTTCAAGGAGATCTCCCATGTTGTCCGGGCATGCGTGATGTCATTCCTGCGGTGAAGAGCAGTTGCCGTATCATTTCCGGTAATCCTTTGGCCATCCACCTGCTGGTCGTTTCGCAGGGTAGGAAAGGAGCCTTTGGCATCCAGCGATAAGACATCCTGCTTCGAAGGTTTCCATCCGGCCGAGAGGGAGATTTGCTGGGTTTCATTGAATCGCTGTGTCTGCATCTCCTGGTTCACAACTTCGCCGGATGCCGCAAAGGTGCGGTTCAACGAACTGTTGATATCCTGTGGGTCATACCGGCCGGTATAACGGATACCGGCATCCCAGACCGCGTTGGCAAATGACAAAGAGGCACCTCCATTCACCCTGTCGGGGATCCCCCAGTTGAGGTTGGCCGATCCGGTAATCCCGGATGCCTTTTTTTGCCGGGTAACGATATTGACGATACCACCGGTTCCTTCAGCGTCGTATGCGGCATCCGGACTGGTGATCAGCTCAATATTGCTTACGTGTGAGGCCGGTATGGCGTCGAGGGCCGTCAAAGTGGCAGGTCGGCCATCCAGCAGCACCAGGATGTTTTTATTCCCCCTGAGATAGATCTGGTCGTTGTGATCGATGGTGACCGCCGGCTGGCTCTTCAGTATATCCAGGATATTGCCGGAAGCGGAACCTACACTTTTGGCTACCTGGATTATGGTCTTCTCAACGGAAATCTCCTGATCTCTGACCTTTCCCACAACATGCACTTCGTTCAGAGCAACCGAAGAGGGTGTAAGTCTTATAGGATCAGGAAGATGGAATGATCTCCCAGGTAACCTTACCGGCAAAAACACATGGTCATACCCGACAAAACTGCATCGCACCAGGTACTCTCCCGGCGAAATGCCGGAGATCCTGAATTCCCCTTCCGGCGAAGTGATTGCCCCGGTCATCAGCGAGGTATCGGTTCTCCTGCATAAGGCCACACTGGCATATTCTACAGGTTGCCCGGTCAGGGAATCGACTACCAACCCTGAAAAAACCGATGTTTCCTGTCTCTGGGAAAAGGTTTGAGGGAGAGAAAGCAGATAAAAAAGCAAAACCAAAAAACAGTAACGCATCATCTATTGGACAACGAACGAATGAAAAACTTGCGAAATCACAGGATTTTTTTCAACAACCCAAAATGCCGGAACAGGGGAGATCGGAAGTGGATATTGAAATTAATTTTCGCGTCCCTTAAAATGATCCATAGTATGGTATACCCCCATAACATTCCCAACCAGCCAATCGAAGAGGCGGATGGAGAGGATGCCTTGTCCGAACCGCACAAAATGCACGCTCCAGGGCATGCTCACAAAGATCCGGTTGCGTTCGATCCCCCGGATGATCTTGCGGGCAGCGGTTTCCGGTTTCAGGATCGGAACCAGGGATTTCACCCCCTCGAACATGCCGGTGCTGATGTAATAGGGGGTTACCGTGGTAACGGCAATTTTTTTCTTCAATTGCTGCATCTCAATGCGAACACTATCCGACCAGCCGGTTACCGCCCACTTGCTGGCCACGTAGACCGACATCCGGGGATTGGAAATCAGTCCGGCCGAAGAGGCAATCGTGCATAGGTGTCCGCTATTGCGGCTGATCATCCCGGGCAAAAATTCCGCAGCTACCTGCATGGGAGCCAGGGCATTGATCTCCATCGTACGGATGATCTCTTCCGAGGTGTGTTCGTGAAAATACTTACCCACCACGATGCCGGCGTTATTGATCAGGATATCTATATTCCCCACCTGCGCTGTTACCTTGCGGGCGGCTTCCCGGATGGCCTCCCGGGAAGAGATGTCGACCCGGTAACAGAAGACAGTTCCGAATTCCGACAATT
>CAYWHQ010000432.1:0-2828 GCA_964457665.1 uncultured Prolixibacteraceae bacterium
TTTCCGCAATTTCATGAATGGATTGGGCAGCGGCAGTATTGACTGTATCAGCCGGCATTCCGGAGGCGAGTAACCTGCTCAGTTCTTTAAACAGATACTGATGATGCGCAGAGGTTGACCGGGCTTCGGTATGCTGCTCAATCTTGCCGGAAAAAGCAGTCAGGCCGACCGCATCGCGCTGTTTACGTAAAAGGAAGATTAGGGCGGCAGCAACATGTACTGCATAAAGAATCTTGTTCGGATGGTCCAGGTCGGGTGCGCTGGTCTCTGGATAGTACATTGATCCGGAAACATCAAGCAGGATCTGGCACCGCAAATTGGTCTCCTCTTCAAAACGCTTAACATACAACCGGTCGGTCCTTCCGTAAAGCTTCCAGTCGATATTCCTGATCGACTCGCCGGTGTTGTAAAGCCTGTGTTCGGCAAATTCAACCGAAAAACCATGAAAAGGACTTTTATGCAGTCCTGTAATAAAGCCTTCTACAACCTGTCTGGCCAGGAATTCCAGCGATGAAAACTGTTCGAGTCTGGATTTGTCGATATTTCCGCTCACCTTCCGACCACAGGTATAGATCAGATATGTTTTTCGATCAGATTCTTGTAGCTTGCCTTGGGCACCGCACCGATCTGCTTGTCGACCACCACTCCTCCTTTTATGAAGAGTACCGTAGGAATATTCCGCACCTTGAAACTGGCGGTGGTCACCGGATTCTCATCCACATTCAGTTCGCCGGCCACGATCCGTCCCTCATACTCTTGTGCCAGTTCGTGAATAATGGGCGATACCATGCGGCAGGGACCACACCACTCAGCAGAGAGGTCAACCAGTGCAAGTTTATCGCTTTTCATGACCAATTCGTCAAAATTGGCATCGGTAAATTTCTGAAACATATAATACTGTTTTTAAATGTTTATGCAGATGTGCGAAATTAATAATAATCAGGAACTCTCCAAAACCCTGGTGAGGATTTCGGGATGGTGGCTGACAGACAGCAGAAATTCCCGCGGGCTGACCCTGAGCTTTTTGGATGGAAGTTCGATGGAGAGGTTTTCGGTTTCATCGAAGATCCGGATCTTCACCGGGCATTTTCCCTTATGGCTGGCAGCCATGCGGTACAGCAGGTCGGTGAATTCGATCGTCAGGGCTCCCAACGGTATGCTGATGGTGATCATTCTGGCCAGTTTTTCAAAGGCTTCATCCAGAAGTAACATTTGCTGTACTTTGATTCCCAGCTGGTCGGGATTATCGTATCGTGAATCGATCCTGGCCCTGACCAGCAGGTTTGTTCCCTCCCGCAGCAGATGCTGCCATTTCAGATACTCCTCCGAAAAAATATGCAGGGTAATGAAATTGAGATAATCCTCGATCACGAAGGAACCGTATGTCTTGCCGTTCTTACCGGTTTTATGGTTCGCTTCGATCACGATACCTCCGAAAGTTATCTCCTTATTCCGGAACGGTTTCAGGTCGGTTTTGATATCCTCGACGGTAACGGTGCAGAGGTTATTTATTTCATGGGTGTAATCATCCAGCGGATGCCCGCTAAGGTAAAAGCCTGTCACCTCCTTCTCGGCTTTAAGCTGATCGAGTTTTAACCACGGCCTGCAGTCGGGCAAGGGAGGGGTCTGCAGTTGAATCTCTTCCATATCACCGAAAAGCGACTGCTGCATGGATGATTTGCGTGCATGATAATCGGAGGCATGCCTGATAATCTTCTCCAGAAAGATCGAATCATCCGAATTTTCCTGATAGAAATACTGCGCCCTGTGTGTACCTTCAAAACAATCAAAGGCACCTGCCCTGGCAAGTGATTCCAGGCATCTTTTATTGACGGTATGGGCATTCACCCTCCTGACGAGGTCAAAGATATCAGTGTAATGGCCGTTCTTCTGACGCTCCTCAATAATACTTCCCACTGCCGATTCCCCGACATTCTTTATTCCGGCCATTCCAAATCTGATCTCCCCCTTTTTATTCACCACGAAGCGAAGTGCGCTCTCGTTTATATCGGGTCCGAGTACGGGTATACCCAGGCGTTTACACTCGTCGAGAAAATTGGTGATCTCCTTCAGGTCGTTCAGGTTCCTGCTGAGAACAGCAGCCATAAACTCGGCGGGATAATGTGCCTTGAGATAGGCCTGACGGTAAGCCACGTAGGCGTAGCAGGCAGAATGTGATTTATTGAAAGCATATTTGGCAAAAGCCTCCCAATCTTTCCAGATTTTCAGGATGACCGATTCATCGTACCCCTTCCTGACAGCGCCTTCGAGGAATTTGGGTTTGAGTTCGTTCATCATGGCCTCTATTTTCTTTCCCATAGCCTTCCGGAGCGAGTCGGCCTGGCCTTTGGTAAAACCACCGAGTTCCTGCGAAAGGAGCATGACCTGCTCCTGGTACACAGTAATGCCGTATGTATCCTTCAGATATTTATCCATGGATGGGATGTCGTACTCGATCTTTTCCCGGCCATGTTTCCGGGCGATAAAACTCGGTATGTACTCCATGGGGCCTGGCCTGTAGAGTGCATTCATGGCGATCAGGTCCTCAATCCTGTTGGGTTTGAGTTCGCGCAGATATTTTTTCATCCCATCCGACTCAAACTGGAAAATGCCGGTCGTTTTTCCCTTGCTGAAAAGGTCGTATGTCAGGGGATCATCCAGTGGAATGTTCTCAATATCAATATCGACACCTTTTGAAAGCTTGATGTTCTGTAACGCATCGTTGATAACGGCCAGGGTTTTCAACCCCAGAAAATCCATTTTGAGCATCCCGACCTTCTCAATGTGCTCTCCTTCATACTGGGTGATAAGTAATTCGGTTTCCTTGG
>CAYWHQ010000433.1:0-2813 GCA_964457665.1 uncultured Prolixibacteraceae bacterium
ATAAGCTTGCAAAAAATGTCCATGTCCGGGTTGATGCCCGTTGAAACCTGAACGACAAAGACATCGATATCCTTCCAAACGAAGGGTATGATGTTTACTTTGAGCCTGCCGAAAAGATCTCCGACATCCGGAAGCTGATAAGGATCTCCACCCTGGTTGATACGTTCTGATGGCATGCCGGGAGTATTATTGTTCATATGGATATGGTTCCTGACCGGTCAGTTGAGTACCGGCAGCGACCTGAAAGTTATGACATGGAACATTCGTTTTGACAATCCTGAGGACGGAAAGTTTTCGTGGAATTACCGCTCCTCCCTGGTCAGGGCTTTACTGGAATCGGAGCAACCACAGATCGCTTGTTTTCAGGAGGTCCTTAAGATCCAGTTCAATCATTTGCAGAAAATGTTGCCGGGTTATAACGGATTCGGTGTTGGTAGAGATGATGGTAAAGAGGCTGGAGAGTTTTCACCCATCTTTTATGATACCATTCGTTTCAGATTTATTTCCGGCACGACAAAATGGCTCTCGGAGAGGCCGTCGACACCGGGTTCCAGGTCCTGGGGTGCAGCATGTACACGTATTGTGACGAAGGTGGTGCTATATGACCGTCTCTGGAGGGATACCCTGTTGGTCTACAACACCCATTTTGATCATGTCAGCCCGCTGGCCCGTGAAAAGAGCGCGGGGATGATTGCCGGAGATATTGCTGAAACCGGGAAGAACCGACTCATCATCGTCGCGGGCGATCTTAATGATACCATCAACAGTTCTGCCCTTAACCTCTTCAAAACAGGTAACATCCTTCCCGCTTTACCGGAAGGCACGAATGCACCCGACGGGCCTGATTACACCTATATCGGATTTCCCTATGCGCCGCATCCAGGTACAATGATCGACTTCATCCTTACCGGCGTGATGGATGGATACAAAATCAACGAATCCTATATCAACACCATGAATTTCAACGGATTTTATCCCTCCGACCATTTTCCAGTCATCACCGTATTTCATAGAAAGGAGTGAAGCCATGAACCGTTTTTTTCTTTTATGCACCAGAGTATTCGTTATCATAGCCGGATTATCATTGAATACTTCCTGCCGGCAGGAGCTATCTCCTGCCTCTACTGTCGACCCTTTCATTGGAACCGGGGGACACGGGCACACCTTCCCCGGAGCTACCGTTCCATTCGGGATGGTCCAGCTCAGCCCTGATACCAGGCTGGAAGGATGGGACGGATGTTCAGGATATCATTACTCGGATAGTGTCATTTACGGTTTCAGCCATACACATCTAAGCGGCACGGGGTGTTCCGATTACGGGGACATTCTGATCATGCCGGTGAACAGGAACGTTTCGACCGATACGTATGAATACCGGTCACCGTTCAGAAAGAAAACCGAATATGCAAGAGCAGGCTATTACAGGGTTACATTGGATACCTGGGGGGTGAATGCCGAGCTCACGGCTACGGCAAGGACCGGGATGCACCGATATACTTTCCGCCCAGGTGATACATCGGCGGTGGTCATCGATCTGGTGCACCGCGATCAGGTCATTGAGTCGGGTCTGGAGATCACGGGCGACCGGGAGGTTACAGGCTATCGTTTTTCGAAAGCCTGGGCTGCCAACCAGATGGTCTATTTCGTTGCCCGTTTTTCAAAACCTATCGTCTCCTACAGTGTCGCCTGCGATTCGTCTGTATCAGAGATCGTAAAAAACTTTCAGGGTGATGCCATCCGGGGCATTTTTTTCTTTCCGGCCGGCAAAGAACCTCTTATCGTGAAGGTAGGCCTCTCCGCGGTCAGTGTGGAAGGAGCCCGGCAGAATCTGATTGCCGAAAATCCCGGATGGGATTTCGATGCAGTGCGGGATGCTGCAACCTACCTGTGGAACAGGGAAATGGCGAAGATCAATGTTTCGGGTGGTTCTCCCGAACAAAGGTCGGTGTTCTATTCAGCGCTCTACCACCTGATGATACAACCTAATCTTTACATCGACACCGACCGGCGTTACCGTGGCAGAGATCTTCAGGTACATAAGGCAGAGGATTTTGATTATTACACTGTTTTTTCACTTTGGGACACTTACCGTGCTGCTCACCCGCTGATAACGATCATCGACGAAAAACGAACCACCGATTTTATTCAGACCTTCATAAGGCAGTACCGGGAAGGCGGGATGCTTCCCGTTTGGGAATTATCGTCAAACGAAACCGGGTGCATGATCGGATATCACGCGATACCTGTGATCGCAGATGCCTGGATGAAAGGCATCCGTGGTTTTGACACGCTGGCGGCCTACGAGGCCATGAAGCACAGTGCCATGCAGGATCATCTCGGGTTATCATGGTATAAAGCGAAGGGATATATTCCCGGGGACATGGAGGGCGAGTCGGTTTCGAAAACCCTCGAGTACGCATACGACGACTGGTGCATCGCAACGGTTGCGAAAGCCATGGGCCTGAGTGACGATTACCGCTATTTTATCCGGAGAGCCCAAAACTACAGAAACCTTTTCGATCCGTCGACCGGATTCATGAGGGCCAAGATGAATGAAACATGGTTCAGCCCCTTTGATCCCGCGGAGGTTAATTTCAACTACACGGAAGCAAACGCCTGGCAATACAGTTTTTATGTACCACAGGATATTCACGGACTGATTGAACTTCTTGGCGGGAAAGACTGGTTTGCTGCCAGACTGGATTCCCTGTTCACGGCCGACTCCAGGACTACCGGCAGGAATCAGGCCGACATCACGGGTTTGATCGGCCAGTATGCCCATGGAAACGAGCCCAGCCATCACATGGCCTACC
>CAYWHQ010000434.1:0-2809 GCA_964457665.1 uncultured Prolixibacteraceae bacterium
TTGACGTATTGAGAGAAATAAAAAAAGAAGAAGAATATACAGAATTTATTATTCTTACAGGTAACGTTTCACAGGAAGCCGTGGTTAAAGCAATCAACCTCGGAGCCTATGGCTATATACAGAAACCATATGACTGAAAGAATCACAAGATCATTCTTCACCGGGGTTATATCGAGCTTTTTTTCAAAATAGTGAAAAAAAATCGCGATGTAGATTGAAACAAGCGTAATATCCATGATATACCCCAGTTTCACGGGGATATAGCGCATCAGGCCGATCAGGATAAAATTGATGAAGATGGCGAAGGTGAATCCTATTTCAGGTTTTTCGACCAGCTTGATGAAGGCAAAGATGACAAACGGCAGAACCAGAAGTCCTCCGGCAACCGTGATTCCGCCGCGGGCAATGGCAAAACCCGTAATAACCGTAGCGAGAAGAATCACTCCTATAAGAAAGGGGTTCTTAAGCCTGTCGGCACCGGTCCGGTTATAAAATGGATTCAGAAACAAAGGTCAAGCTTTTTTAAACATCCGGTCACGCCATTTGTAGTATTGTTCCCTGTACAGGTCAAATCCGTTGGTAAAAACCCTTAACAGGGAGATATCGATTACCTGCCTCATATACCAGTATCCCACATATAAACCTATGAGAGCAAAAAGGACTGATGCCATTGAAACAAACATCAGGATTGTGGTTGGTTCCCATTCGGGGAAGAGGTAATGCAATCCGAAGACGGCAAAAAGATCCCCGATAATATTGGTTGAAGTCATGATAATGACTTTGTAAAAGTTCTTTTCCGGTTTGTTCAGGCTGTCGAGGGCGACACCGGTGAACCTGTCGAGAGGAAGGAGCATTCCGTAAATGATGAATGGCAGGAGAATGAGGCCGACTTCCGGGAGGATATCCCTGAAGTTGCTGCCGCCCAGGAAGAGCAGGAAATAATCTCTGAAAATAAAGCTCAGAATGGCGATCAGGATGAAGAGGTAGGCAATGAATCCCGTATAGGAGTAAAAGATCCTTTTGAATTCTGCAGTTTTTCCCTCCATGCTGGCTTTCGAGAGTTTCGGGAAAGCAGTTGTTGCAAAACTGAGCAGGGGAATCTCTATCAGTTCAATATACTTAAGGGGAATGGCATAGATGGCCACGGCTGTTGGTCCGAGAAAAGCGCTGAAGGAGATGATCAGGCTATCGGCGCCTTTCAGCATGCTGCTGCCCAGCCTTGTGAGCATGGTATACCTGCCGAAATCAAGCAAAGTCTTTATTTTCTCCCGGGTGATGTGCTTTATATCTTCCAGCCCGCTCCATTTATTGAAGATACAAAAGAGCGAAGTAGCGAGGTTGCTAATAAGGTAAATATAGACGGTGATCCGGATATCGATGGTAAAGAGAAGGTATGCCAGGATGATCACCACCAGAAAAGAGCAGAGGCTCACAAAGCGTACCCAGAAGATCTTTCCGAACTCGATTTGAGACTGCAGGATGGACCAGGCATAGTTCCATGGCAGGTTCAGAAATCCGAGGAGGGGATACCAGTAAAAGAAGAGGTCGTAACCACTGTCCTTGAGAGGGCCGGGAAATAGCAGGAGGATGGTCCAGAGTAGAACAGATATCGCCCCCATCATCAGGATGCTGATGATCCAGGAGGAGCCGATCAGGTAACGTTTGTCTTGTTCCGACGAACCGGTGAGGAATCTGACAAGGGCCTCTTTTGCCAGCCCGAACCGCATCATGTCGACCAGGGAAGCCAGTGTGGTGAAGATTACCCACTTCCCGAACTCCTCCATCGGGAGCACTCTTACCAGGAACATGAACGACAGTAGTCCCATTGTCGCAGTTGTGAAGCTTGCGGCAAGGGAAAGGAAGTTATCGTCCCTGATTATCTTTGTGAGCAGGCTTTTCACTGGATATGGGAGCTTTTGTTAAAAGCAAAGATAAACTAAATGATGTTCTTTTCCCTGAACTGAAGTAGAAGTATTCGTTTCACCATCCGGCGGAATTTCGATCTTGGTTTTGGCACCTCTCCAAAAACTGAATCCAGGTAAAGCATCTCAACGCCATTGAGGGCAACCTGGATTTTCTGTTTAAATACTTCGGAAAATCCTTTCAGGATGGATGCGTCGGCCTGGGTCCATGACCTGTTGGCGCGTACTACCAGCAGGGCAAAGTCGAAAGCATTGACCAGGTCGATCGGGTATGGATTGTTGATCAGCGACGGGAGCTCCACAAAGATATAGCTGTAGCCGGAAGTCTCCAGGTACTCATGACCTTCGAGCAGTGAGCCGAAATCGGTTGTATCGAAGAAATTTTCCCTGACGACATACTGGATTTCATCCTCGTTGGGTGGAACAAGATCAGCGCTGCTCACATGACCAGAGGGATCGGGTTGTTCTTTGTAATAATTGATAAGCAGGGCGTTCTCGCCAAAGGATTTGAGTTTCCGGCATATTTCTCTTCCGATGGTAGTTTTTCCTTCAGCATCGCGGGTACTGATGATCAGAATCGTCAGCGGCCGGTGGGTGGGAGGATCGGGATCGCCCATAATCGCCAGCTTGATGTTCTGGACGAGGATTTCAACGAGCCGGGGAAGGATAAAACCGATATCGATGGAGTATATCTGTTTGACAATTTTTGGATAGATACCGGCCACTTTAAGTTTAAGGTATCTTTCGGCGCGGTCGGATGTTTTGATGGTAGTGTCGAAGAATTCCAACGCAAAAAGGATGGCGACGATCAGCACAAATCCAAGCAATCCGGCCACCAGTACAAGCAGCAGGGCTCTTGACCGGATCGGGTTAAGGGGGTAGTAGGG
>CAYWHQ010000435.1:0-2799 GCA_964457665.1 uncultured Prolixibacteraceae bacterium
TCATCCACTTCACCCTTAATGTTGAAATGGCTGGGAATGATGTCAGGGAGGGTTTGATATCCATAGATGACGACAGCCCACATCCAGGTTAGCAACAGAAGCGATGTAATTTCCAATACCCAGTCAAGTGGGGCAGGTACGATCCGGATACGCGGACGTTGGCTTTTATCTTCTCTCTTGCTGATCATTGTTCCTCTTTAAAAAACAGTTTATAATACTGAAGCGCTTTCATTTCATCATATCCTTTTTCCACGCGGTCGCGGCTGCCGTGAATATAGACATGAAAGTTTTTGTCGAGTTTGATCACACTGCGCAGGTATTTTAAATTCTTTCTGATTGCCTCTCCGGATATCTGAAAGGATTCAGGGATCTCTCCTGCCGTGGGATTTGGGTCTTCCCTGGTAAAATCTTTGAATATCCTGGCGACCTCAGGCGATGGTAATACCTCCCCTGAATAATCATCCAGGTCAAACTGTTCGTGCGACTTCATGTATTGTACTGATCGGTTCAGCAGATCAGCCTGATCGGCTTTCGACACGTCGACGTGGGCGGGTAGTTTCTCGCTGACGAACTTTTTACAGAGCGTTATCACAGCAGCTGTATGGTTGAAAGCATCGTTTCTTGGCCGTAACTTGAGCAATCCGTCTTTCCATGGAACTGTACCGGCCTTTCTTGCAATGGTGTCGGCGACAGTGACGATATAACCGAGATCCTGTTCAATGTTCAGGATAATGCATCCACGATCAACCTTTTGAATATTGATCCCTTGCTCTGTCCTGATTTCGGAGGTTTCGCCAGCCGGCATCACTTTCAGGAAGGTATCGGGTTCCTCTATCCGGAATATCCCTAACCCGTCGGATTGCTTTTCTTCCATTATCAGACCTTCAAGATGGATAACAAACAAGTATCCTTTGCAATGTTCAGGGCTTTCATAAAGGCTTTGCAGTAAATCAGCCATTATGTTACCCTGCTTGATGAGGTTCTCTGAATCCTGGAAAACCGACCGGCCTAACAAAAAAACCGGATTATCGGATAAAGAACCATCATGGGTAAGATGGAACAAGGAAGAGCCTTTGAACGGGGAGATAAAACCACGAAGCAAGGGGTCGAGGATCTCCTTAGTTCCGGCAGGTAAAACATGCATCCGGTAACCAGGTCCTGAGGAATCACCGAAGTCAAATAACACCGCACGACGGATTCTGGTTTGCTGAAAGTTGATCATATCAAAACAATGATGAGGGTCAAAATTAAGGTTTTTCAAAGAAAGCAACTGTTTCAGAATAACATATATTGAAGTATTGATAATTGTCGTAACTTTGCGGCCTTTTACAAAACAATATGAACAGACAATATACTGAGACCCTGCCTGACTTATTTACCGGAGCCCTTGCCCATCACGGGGAAAGGATAGCGATAGGAATGATTGGCGGAGAGGTTCTGACATATGATCAGTTAAACCAGAGAATCAGATCGCTGATGGCGCTGATGGAGCAGGCCGCTATCGGGAAGGGGGACCGGATAGCCATACTGAGTAACAACCAGCCTAATTGGGGGGCGGTATACCTGGCGGCAACATTCATGGGCGCGGTTGCCGTTCCGTTATTGCCTGATTTTCATGAGGATGAAATTGCCAATATCGTAAAGCATTCTGAACCTGCTCTGTTATTTGTTTCCGAAGGTCTTGCCTACAAGCTGAAAGGGATAAAAGACGGATGCGTGAGAACGGTGATACGGATAGAGGATTTTCAATGTATCGCAGGAGAGCCGTTCAGGTACGATTCTGAAAGTGAACCGAAAAAGCAATACCATATCAGTTCCAGTGACCTTGCCCTGATCATATATACTTCCGGTACTTCCGGCAAGTCGAAAGGTGTCATGCTTTCTCACGAAAATATTTGCTTTACGGCGCGACAAAGCGGCAGGGTGCAGGAGATAACCTGGAACGACAGATTCTTATCCGTTTTACCGCTTTCGCATACCTATGAGAATACCATAGGATTCGTTTTACCATTAATGAAAGGCGCGAGTATCCATTACCTTGGGAAACCACCTACACCTGCTATTCTCCTGCCTGCCCTCCAGGAGGTAAAACCAACGGTGATGCTCACAGTTCCCCTGATCATCGAGAAAATATACCGGAATAAAATCCGGCCTGCTTTATACGGTAAACCGGTAATCAGGACCATCATGCAGATCCCTTTTATGAGAAGGACATTACATCGGGCTGCAGGGAAAAAGTTACTCAGAACATTTGGCGGTGAACTGAAGTTTTTCGGTATTGGTGGAGCAAAGTTGAACCGTACCGTGGAGCAGTTTTTAATTGAAGCCAGGTTTCCTTATGCAATAGGCTATGGATTGACCGAAACTTCACCCCTGCTGGCAGGATTTAATCCGGCGCATGCACGTCTTCAGTCAACAGGTCCTTCGATTGAAGACATTGAACTCATCATCCATAATCCCGATCCGCTGACGGGGGAGGGGGAGATTTGGGCGCGTGGTCCCAATGTAATGAAGGGATACTACAAAGAACCGGATCTCACGAGGGAGATACTTACCGCGGATGGCTGGCTGAGGACCGGCGACCTCGGTGTTTTCGACCAGGATCGTTATCTCTACATCAAAGGTCGGCTAAAGAACGTGATTGTTCGGCCGGGGGGCGAGAATATTTACCCGGAGGAAATAGAGTCGGTGATCAATAACTTCATCCATGTGGTCGATTCCCTGGTGATTGAGAAAAAAGGAAAACTAGTCGCCCTGGTTCATTTCAACATGGAAGAGATTGAGGCGAAATTCAGTCAT
>CAYWHQ010000436.1:0-2789 GCA_964457665.1 uncultured Prolixibacteraceae bacterium
TCCATTCTGTCGAGACTTTCGCCGCACATTGTTTCAAAGGGATGGTTCATCTCCTTCACCAGTTCGGGAAGGAATAAGGGCCAGGCTCCGGAAAGGCCGCCTCCTATGACCACAAGGCCGTCGACAAGGGTGACCGCGTTGGCAATAGCATCAGCTGCATCTCTTGCGAAAAGCCGGAAAGCCTCGATAGCGGCCTCCCTGTTCCCTGGTTTAAAACCCATTCCGAATTCGTAAAGGTCTTTTGGTTCCGGAACGTTTTGAATGTCCATGCCTGTGAGAGATGCAAATGCACGTTTGACACCCCGGATACTCACACTCTCCTCAGCGTCCCACTCTTTGAAAGAGCGGTTGCGCATCCGGTTGATCTCTCCTGCGGCAGAGTTATCGCCGGTAAACAATCCATCCCGGCCAACAATACCTCCGCCGAAACCAGTTCCGAATGTTACGCCGAAAAGATTCCTGTATCGCTTCGGATTCCCGGCTTCGAATAGTTTCCGGTTGATTTCCGGCAGGATCCCGGCAATTGCTTCGCCATATGCAAAAAGGTCTCCGTCGTTATTGATGAATACAGGAACGCCGAAATGGTCTTCCAGCATCGGACCCAGGGCAACGCCTCCCCGGAAGAAAGGGAGGTTCTGAAGGTCGCCGATGATCCCCAGATCATAATCGGCTGGTCCGGGAAAGGCAAAACTGATGGCAGAGGGTTCTCTGCCCACTTTTCTCCTGACCTGCGAGAAACCGGCCAGAATGGTTTGTAATACCTCTTCGAGATTTTCTCCCCTGGCAGGAAGAATAACCGGGTCGATCATCTCTTTCAGCGCACTTACGGCATTGAAAACCAGGTTTGTGCCTCCCGCATCAAGGGTTAAGACTATCCTGGGGTCATTTTTCAGTTCATCCATTTCAATCAACGGAAAAGTTAAACAATGGTATCATAAAACTCAGTGTGCTTCCAGCCAGTTGTTTCCCGTATTCATGTCGACTACCACCGGAATATCCAGCCGGAGGGCATTTTGTATCTTTTCGCGCACCATATCCTTCACCTCGTCAACTTCCTGCAGGTTGACGTCAAAAACAAGTTCGTCATGCACCTGAAGGATCATTCTGGAAAGGAGTCTGCGCTTTTCCAGTTCACCATGTATGGCAATCATGGCAATTTTGATCATATCCGCCGCTGTTCCCTGTATCGGGGCGTTGATGGCGTTGCGCTCGGCAAATCCTCTAACATTGGCGTTTCCCGAATGGATGTCGCGGAGGTAACGCCGCCGCTTCATCATTGTCTCCACATACCCGTGTGATTTGGCAAAGGCGATTGTAGATTCCATATATTTCCGGATACCGGGATACTGGTCGAAATACTGCCGCACGATATCCGAAGCCTCCCTTCTGGAGATATTGAGTCGTTCGGATAGACCGAATGCCGACATTCCGTAGGCCAATCCGAAATTGACTGCTTTTGCGCTCCTTCTTTGTTCCCTTGATACATCATCAATCGGGACTCCGAAAATTTTGGCAGCGGTGGCCGAATGAATATCATGTCCGGAGATAAAGTCCGCTTTCATACCGCTATCGCCGCTCAGATGCGCAATGATCCGAAGTTCGATCTGTGAATAGTCGGCCGACAGCAAAGTGTATTCACCAGAGCGGGGAATGAAGGCTTTTCTGATCTCCCTTCCTTTTTCGGTACGGATCGGTATGTTCTGCAGGTTGGGATTGTTGGAGCTGAGTCGTCCGGTAGCTGCCACCGCCTGATTGTAAGAAGTGTGGATTCTGCCGTCTCGCTGGCTGACCAGGTGTGGGAGCACATCCACGTAGGTTGACTTCAGTTTTGAGAGGGATCGGTATTCCAGGATCAGGGGGATCAGGGGGTGAAGGTTTCGGATTTTCTGTAGCACATCCTCCGAGGTGGAGTATTGTTTTGTTTTCGAGGTCTGTTTCGGGTTTTCAACAATTTTCAGCCGTTCATACAACACTTCACCGAGCTGTTTTGGTGAAGCGATATTGAAAACGGTTCCGGCATGTTCATGGATGTTGCTTTCGAGGCGGCGGATCTCGGCATCAAGCTCCAGGGAATACTCGCGAAGTATCTTTGAATCGATGCGGACTCCTTCCAGTTCCATGGAAGCAAGCACCGGGATCAGGGGAGTTTCGATGGAATCGAAAAGGAACCGGGTGCCATTTTGTTCCAGCATGGGTTCGAAAACCTGCCGGAGTTGCCATGTCACATCTGCATCTTCAGCGGCATATTCCTTGATGGTGGCGGGATCTACCATCCGCATGGAGGATTGCCCGGACCCTTTTTTGCCGATCAGTGATTCGATGGAAACCGGTTTGTATTTCAGGTATGTTTCCGAAAGGATATCCATGTTATGGCGCATATCGGGCTGCAACAGGTAGTGGGCGATCATCGTATCGAAAAGCGAACCTGCCACCCGGATATCATATTGTCGGAGAACGGCCAGGTCAAATTTCATGTTTTGACCTGTCTTACCGATAGATTCGGTCCCGAAGAGATCACGGAATTCCCCGGTCACTGCAAGGGCTTCCTTCTGGTCTTCGGGAACCGGTACATACCAGGCTTCATGGGGAGAAAAGGAGAAAGAGATGCCCACCAGTTCACATTGGTGCGGATCGAGGCCGGTAGTCTCGGTATCAAAGCAGAAATCTTTCTGCAGTCTGAGCAACCGGATCAATTCCTGCCGTTTTTCTGCGGTGCCGGCCAGATGGTATTGATGCGGGGTGTTCTCTATGGTGCGGAGGTTATACGGATCTATGGAGAAGAGATCCGG
>CAYWHQ010000437.1:0-2751 GCA_964457665.1 uncultured Prolixibacteraceae bacterium
GATGGCATAGGAGAAGATGCTTTTACGGGTAAGGGTTACCAGGGCGAAAATGATCAGCGACAGGTTTGCCAGCAGGGAGAGGATGGTTTTCGGGTGGATCCATGCGATAACAGGGATCTGGTTGTAGGAATAGTCGTAGATGAGCGGATGGGGCCAGATCAGCAGCAGGAGATAGGAAAGGAGGTTTGCGGTACTGGTGGCAAGCCGGTCCGGCCGGCTTTCGGAATGCTGGTAGTAAGCGTCGAGGATACGGTATTCGGAGGAGCTGTCGACAAACTGTGCCCTGATGAGCAGATATATGGCTGCCATCGCGATCATCCCGGCTGTGACCATGACAATCTGCTTAGACCTGGCTCCGGAGAAGAACCAGAGCGACAGGGGGATCACCACAAGGAAAGTCATTGCGCTCTCTTTCGACAGGAGGGCCAGGATGAAGAAGAAAAGGGAGAGGATAAGCTGGCCCGGATTTCGCTTTTGAGTCCAGCGCAGGGAGAAGTGAGCGGTGAGGAGGAGGAAGATCAGGTTGAGGATGTCGTCGCGGCCCTTTATATTGGCGACCACCTCGGTATGGAGCGGGTGAAGGGCGAAAAGGAGTGTTGCCGCCAGGGGAAGGAGAGGCGGCTGTTCAGGGAGCCATCCTTTCAGCAGGGAATAGAGGATCAGACACAGGGAGATATAAAGGAGCAGGTTTACCAGATGCCCGGTGAAAGCGCTTTCTCCGGCGATCTCGTATTCCAGGGCGTGGGTGGCCAGCGGAATGGGCCGGTAGAGTCCCGTGATAGCATGGTTATATCCATAAAAATGGTCATGGGTGACCAGCTCCGGGATCCCTTTAATCCCCATCCGGGTGAGGGTGTTCTGCGTGATCACCGCCTTGTCGTCGAGGGCAAAGCTGTTGAAAAGGCTGTTAGTCCAGCCGATAAGGACAGCCGCGATGATAAGCAGGAGATGGCCGTGTTTTATCAGGGAAGGTTTCATGCGAATACGCGGGTCAGTTCATGACGCATTTTCGAAATATCAAAGTTTTCATGGAATATAGTCCGGGCCTGTTCGCGTAACTGACCGTACCAGTCGTCATCGGTCAGCATCCGGTGGATCATCTCTGCGAAAGAGCCGGGATCTCCCGCAACAGGAAGGAGGGGGACAAGCGCACGGGAGATCCCCGAAAGGCCCTGAGGGGTCGACAGCGCAGGGATGCCATAGGAGAGCGACTCGATCAGCTTGACCTTCATCCCGGTACCGTCCTGCATGGGATTGACGGTGATACGGCAGGACCCGTAAACCTTGTCGAGGTTTTCGGTGAAGAGGTGGGTGGTAACTCCCGGAAGAGCGGGGATATGGCGGCTTATCCTGCCCGTGACAAGCATGGTGGTTCCGGAGGGAAGCAAGGGCCAAACCTCCCTGAAAAACCATTGCATTGCCTTGATATTGTTGGGATTATCAGACCCGATAAAGAGCAGGTCATGCCGTTCGGCGCCCGGTTCCGGATCCTTTGAGGGCATGAAGATCGGGATATAATGATATAAGGGACGTGTTGTCCTGCTGCTGAAATATTCCTGTTCGTCGCAGGAAAGACAGATGACCCTGTCGAAGAGGTTGACTCGCCGAACCTCTTCCGCGGCCATCTGTTCCATCTTGGCTCTTCCTCCAGAGGTCTCTGTCAGGTTGCGGGCGATGAAGTCTTCAATGGTCAGCACCCTGACTGGCTGGTAAGGCAGCTCCTGTTCGAGCAGACCGGCCCAGTGCACATAGCTGATCAGCACGAAATCGTAATGGTTGCGGAGGAGCAGCTGGCGGAAGAGGTTCTTCATACCGGAAAAAGCGAAGTCGGGAAGTTCGCGAAGCGCGCCCCTTCTGAAAAAGCGGTCCAGCAGGTACCTTCGGGTATCGGGATGCTTCACCAGGGAGGAGAGAAATCCCTTCATAAAGTTGTAGAAGAACAGCGTTCTGACAAACCTGCTGGTGATCCTGATATCACCCTCTTCCCATGAGCTCATGAAATGGCGGAGCGCCAGGAGGTCGATCACGAACTCTTCCTGATGAAGGTACAACAGCAACTCGTGATAGCGTTTCTGCACCCCGCTGATGAGCTCAAAAGGGTCGTGCGGAAAGACAATAAGGATGGATTTGCGGTTTTCCATAGCAGGGTGAATTAACGGCGAATTTTGCCGGTTATGAGCAGATAACAAAGGGCATAGATCGGGACCGATATCAGTCTGGCTGCGGTCCGGAACCGCGACAGGCGGGGTTTAAGAAGGATAGAGTAGGTTTTGAAGCAAACCGATACTCCGTAAAAGAAGATGTTCCCTGAATATTTTCTGGAGATAGCCAGGGATTCCCGGAACCTCCGGACGGCCAGCCGTTCGGTCTTGATCTCGGGGTAGATCCGGAAGCAGGAGAAGATATCGGCGGTCTTGCGGTATCGTACTCCACTGTGAAGCAGGTGGATGAAGAAGTCGGCATCGAAGGCGCACAGGTACTCGTCGCGCAGCATCGCGGGGCGGTATACCGATCGTTTGAAAAAGGATGAGGGCTGAAGGATATGATAGTCGAGGAAGAGCAGCTCCCTGAAGCAGATCCCCGGCGTCTGCCAGGTACCGGTTTGTTTTCCTGTGCGGTCGATGATGAGCCCGTCGCCGATCAGCAGGTCCAGTTCCGGATCCTCTGTGAAATACTGCAATACCTTCTGCAGGACGCCGGGTCCGGCAAAGGTGTCGTCAGAGTTAAGCCAGCATAAGATCGAGCCCCTGG
>CAYWHQ010000438.1:0-2748 GCA_964457665.1 uncultured Prolixibacteraceae bacterium
TAGCGGCGCCGTACCGCCAGCCAGGTCACAATAACGGAAACGACGACAAAGATGAGCATTGGAATTTGATCCAGGGCCATCAACCCTTCCCAAATCCCCTCACCCTGAGCCCTGAGCCCTGCGCCCTGAGCCCCAAGCCAGGCCTTCGCTGCGCTTCGGCCTGCAAAGCCTGCGCCCTGCGCCCTGTGCCCTGTGCCAACATCCCAGTAGATCCAAAGAAGCGTTAATCCTGTCATCACCCATAGAAGGGGCAGCCAGTAGCGGCTGTCGAGGTAGGGGATCCGGAATTCGTGGGGCGCCGGCAAAGTTCTGTCTTTTTTTCGCTGTTCGTCGAGGATCAGGACACCGCCGGAGACGAGGACGAAGGCGAAGAGGGTGCCGATGCTGCAGAGGTCGGTCACTTCGGTCAGGTTCATGAAGAGCGACGGGATGGCCACGAAGGTGCCCGCTACCAGGGTGGCGAACCAGGGGGTGCGGAAACGGCGGTGGATCCGGCTGAAGAGGGGCGGCAACAGTCCGTCGCGGCTCATGCTCATCCAGATGCGCGGCTGGCCGACTTGGAAGACGAGCAGTACCCCGGCCATGGCGATCACGGCGCTGATGCCGATCAGCCCGGAGAGCCTTGTCAGGTGAAGCTTCTCAAAAGCGTAGGCCAGCGGGTCGCCCACGGCCAGTTCGCTGTAAGGGACCATGCCGGTCAGCACCAGGGCGATGGCCACATAGAGTACCGTAGTGATTATCAGGGCCAGGATGATGGCGCGGGGCAGGTCGCGGCGCGGGTTGCGGCACTCCTCCGCGGTGGTGGAGATGGCATCGAAGCCGATGTAGGCAAAGAAGACCCCCGAGACCCCCTTCAGCACCCCGGTGATCCCGTTGGGAGAGAACGGACTCCAGTTCTCCGTATTCACGTAAAACGAACCCACCGTGATGACCAGCAGGAGGATGGATATCTTGATTACCACCAGGGTATTGCCCGCCACTTTGGTTTCATAAATGCCGATATAGACGAGGGTGCAGATGAAGACGACGATGGCAAAGGCCGGGACATCCGCGATGATCCGGATCCCGCCGGCCACCGGGGCGTTCATCCAGGCCAGCCAGGCTTCGCGCAACGGCTGGCTGAGCTGGTCGAAGGGGATCCCCGACGCCATCTCCGCCAGGGCGGCATGATACCCCCGGGCGGCGGTGAGGTAATCGACCTGCAGGAACTCAGGGATGTGGATGCCCAGCCCGCCCATCAGTCCGGAGAAATAATCGGACCAGGAGATGGCCACGGCGATGTTCCCGATGGCATATTCCATGATCAGGTCCCAGCCGATGATCCAGGCGATCAGCTCCCCGAAACTGGCGTAGGCGTAAGTATAGGCGCTGCCGCTGATGGGGATGACCGAGGCAAAGCGTGCATAGCACATGGCCGAGAAGGCGCAGGCAATGGCGGTGAAGATGAAGAGGACGGCAACGGCAGGTCCCCCGCTGGCAGCCGCAGTGCCGATTGTACTGAAGATCCCTGCCCCGATCACGGCCGCGATCCCAAGCGAGGTCAGGTCCACCACCCCCAGGTTACGACGGAGCGACACCTTTCCGGACCCCTCCGGCACCACATCGGCCAGGATCTGGTCAACACTTTTTCTTCGAAGCAGGGAATTCCGCAAGCAGATTAATTTGGGGTAAAAATAGCAATTTTAGCCATTGGGCATTAGCCAATAGCCATCAGGGAAAACATGAGGAACTTAATTACGAATTAAAAATTACGAATTACGAATTACGAAAAGTCCAAAAATTTTTACCCATTGACTCATCCCCCTTGTTTTCTTATATTTGAGGTTTCAATTTCCATTCCATGAGAGCCTCCTCCTTCACTTTTAACCCTGTAAGTTTCAATGGGGGCATTACCTCGAAATTATCCGCTATAGGTTCCACGAAGGCAGGCCGACGATATTGTATCCTTGCTCTCCTCATTAGCTTTCTCCTCTGTGCGGTGATCCTGCCTACACAATCACAAGTAATCCCCGTCAACCAGACCTTCTCTTCCGACACGATCTTTGCACCATTCACCGGTTCAACTGCCGTATATTCCTTGAAAGCCTATGGGAATGTAAACCTTTACAGCAATTCCAGCCTGGTGAGGATCGTCCTGCTTGACTCATACGGCAATCATTGGCTGGTCTTTGAATCCTACCCGCTGATCACCGATACCAGCAGCTTCGTCTTCAGCGCCGGATGCGATGAGACCTGTTTTCTGGATGGCGTCGTGCCCGACAGTATCCGCATTGACCTCATCAGCGCCTTTCTGACCCTCGACAGCCTGAAGATGGACACGAATTACACCCTGAATGCCCCGGAACTTCAGGCACAGGCCAAATATTACAACGATTAGGTAAAGATTGCCGTTATGAACCAAAGGATACAGGAGGAGCATATGTACTGGAGGGCGGGGAGGAACTGGTATTCAGATCTGTTTTTTAAAACCAAGGAGATCTTATTCGGTAAAAGATTTAACAATTTTGGTTGGGATTATTACATCGGAGGAATTTTTGAGCGTCCTTTTAGAAGGATATATACACCTTCAAGTACTGCAATCATAACTAATTTTGACTGGCGACACCGGCATGATGCGAATAAACCGGGTAGCCCATACTACGATAAAGACAATACTTATCATTCAGGCTGGCTGACAATAAATAAATTTCAGGATCCGTGCAATACCTGCTATATTTTTGGCCCGATTGGAGCGGTTGAGGGTGTGAG
>CAYWHQ010000439.1:0-2743 GCA_964457665.1 uncultured Prolixibacteraceae bacterium
TGTATTCGTCTGTTCCGGCAATCATATAATAGTGCTTTATTTTCATGATGATGAAAAGTAAGGATGAAACGGCTGTCAGGACTGAATGTCGCAGATGATAAAGTTGTCAGACCCAGATTGATCTCATCTGTTTTCTTGTTCGTGTTGACGTTCCAGATAATCATCCTATCATTTCCGGATGTTGTCACAATCTTTGTCCCGTCATGGTTAAACTGGGCAGAACTTACTCCATAACTATGTCCTTCCTTGAAGGAGGAGATGAGTTTCCCTGAACCTGCATTCCAGATTTTCGCCGTATTGTCGTTTGAACCGGTTAAAATCAATTTCCCGTTTTGATTGAATTCTGCGGAAGTAATATACCGGTCATGATGAAGTTCGAATCTTTTCAAACCAGTTTCAGGATCCCATATGCTCACGTAATTATGAGCATATGCTTCGCTCCAATAAAATCCGGGAACCATGTATGTTAGAATGTTTTGGTCGTCAGGACTGAATATAGCAAACCCTATAACATCTGAATGGACCAATGTTGAAACCAGATTTCCGGATAAAAGATCCCATACCTTTGCAGTGCTGTCCGTTGAAGTGGAAAGGTAGCGGTTCTCCTGGTGATTAAAGCATCCTGTACCAGGCTTACTGGAATGACCTGTCAGTTTCCGGATGACCTTCCCGCTCGAAATTTGGATCACATCAACGGTTTTTTCAGCTGAAATTGCCAGCAACCTGCCGCTCGGACTGAGCACCACATCGGTTAATGTCCGGTCAGGGTATTTGAAGGTATGCAGGGTCGCGCCGTTTCGTATATCGAGAATTTTGACATCTCCGTTGTAGGATTGTACTATGATGATGCTTTCTTGAGGATCAACCAGGGCCTTAATCAAACCACCTCCGTCTACCTCATAACTCTGGATGACCTTACCGCTTGCCACATCCCAGATCTTGACCGTTCCGTCCCATGAAGATGTAATTACCCGATTGCCTGTCTGGTTAAAAAAGGCAGAGGTTAATGTAGAAACATGTCCTACAGGAAGCCCGAGCTTTACAGGCTGGGACCATAGCGGGATAGCATTTGATAGCAACAGAACACCTAATGCCAGTATGATCGCAATTTGAATGCCCGGGAAACTATTTTCTTTCATAACACTGCTTCTGTCAAACACCTTAACCGGAGTCAGTCAGGATGCATCCAAAGATATCGTGAAACATTTTTCCGGCTGAAGAATTTCTGTTAAGGCAAAGGGCTATTGTATGAAATAAGCCGGAAGTTGTATGAAGTCGCCTTTTACGATGCATGGCCCCTCCCTTGTTTAAAAGATTCATACAGTATACCCTTTTCTTCTTACAAAAATTGCCGGGATTCGGCAGATTACCCGATGGGGATATACACGATGGCATATTTTTGTATTTCTGACCAGATAAACCATTGCACGACATGACCGATAATAATCAGAGAAAATTTGTAATCAGAATGGTGATTCTTTTTGGAGTGGTTGGACTACTCCTGGGAGGTTTTTTTGCCATTCAGGAGGAGATGTATGATATCGGAGCGTTGATTTTTGTTGGATTGACCGCATTTGGATTCCTGATCGCACTTTTTGGTATAGCGTTGAGCAGATTTATGGGCCATATCGCCAGAACGAAGAGTGAAAAGACATACAAAATCGTCTACTACATTATCATTGTTGGAAGCGTACTGGGAATCATTCTTTTCAAGTTACTGCAGGTACTGGATCATTTGGATTAGTAATATATCTGCATCCGGGGAGCGTAATATTCCGGCAAAGGCCATTGTTTATGATGGACCACATGCAGGCAACTTACTGCCAAAAACGCCACGACCCGGCAGGAGATGATAAAGAAGATGTCAGCCATCGTGACGAACTGGCTATGATGGTCAAGATCTCAAAGGCAGAATGTGAGAATCTGCTCCCGGTAAAATCAGATTTCAGACAAGATAAAGGTTTAAATGTATTGAAAATCTTTATATCTTGCAAACAAAAGGCCGTGGTTATGTTTTCAGTATTTAACCGGTGGATCATACCATTGTTGATTATAACCATCTGCTCAGGTCACTGTAATGCACAGAAAATCATTATAGAGCGCAGTAAGCTTCGTCCCCCTCCCTGGGCATTTGGGTGGGAAAAGGACTATATTATAGGAACTGGAGAAGGGAGCACCTTTGAAGAGGCACGGTCCATGGCTGAAAGAAATGTTATTATCGGTGTCGCGAGATCTATTGTAATGGTACCGGAAATCTCAAGCAGCCTTCAATTTAAGAACCTTACCTTAAGTAACGATGTCACGACAACAGTAAACTTTGAGCAAAGCTACAAGGAGTATATTTATCCGGGTGTTTTAAACGAAATAGAGTTTAATAATATTTATGATTTTTATTGGGAGAAGGAAATTCTGAAAAGAAAGAAAACCACCCACTGGGTCCGATACTGCATAAAATTTTCATTTGATTCTCATAAACTTCAACGATGTATCAGAAACTGGAAAATGCAGGATGAAAAAATCATCAACAGGCTAAGCAGAATAAACAATGTACAATCCTATGAATCATTGAATGAAGTCCTGAAAGATTTTAACGAACTGGAACAATTGGAAGAATCATGCCTTGGGAATAATAAGCAGGAGGCAAGATGTGGTAAAACGAATTTGAGTCTGCTTCTTCAATCTCTGAGGTTAAATGTTATCTCTCATGACCCGGGGGAGCTTATTTATATCATAAAATCAGGAA
>CAYWHQ010000440.1:0-2743 GCA_964457665.1 uncultured Prolixibacteraceae bacterium
TGGTCACTGCAACCGGTTCGGTTTTGATTCGCTTATAATCCATACTATTCCAGTTTATTTTTCCTTTGTTCCATCATTGTCTGATCCCGTGTGTAAAGCTCTTCCAGTTCCTTTTCCGCTTTCTTTTTCAGAGTCTTAAGTTCAGGCAGGAAGCCGCTTTCAGGATATTGGGCTACAAAATCATTATACGCCAAAAAAGACTTATTGTAACGCTCCTTTTTCTTGGATTCAATACTTTCTTTTGCATATCTGTGGTACGACTTGAAAATCAGGTATAAAATCTCCTCCCTGTGGGGTGACTCGGGAAATTCCTTTAAGATACCGTTGAGGGTCTGGATAGAGGCTGCATAGTCCTCCATCCTGTGGTACATCTTGGCGATCCGGTAGTCCTTCATCTCAAGCTTTCTGCGCAGTTCATCGATCAGGTCGTTGCATTCTGAGACTCTTTTACTGGTCGGATAAAGATTTACAAAAAGCTGAAACTCCTTGATCGCCTCATAGGTGACTGTTTGATCCAGGGTATATTCCGGTGAATTTTTATAATTGCAGTAAGCGCTCATGAAAAGGCACTCTTCAGAATAGGCGGTTCCGGGAAAATTTGATGCGTATCTTTTAAAATAATAGGCAGCAAGGGTGTAATCCTTCTGATGGTAGTAGCAGTATGCATAATAATAGAAAACCCGTTCGGCCTTGTCGGTGGCTCTCAATACGGTAACCAGCTGATCGAATAACTGCAGTGCCCGGTTATAATCCTTTTCGTTGTAATATTTAAGGGCTGATTCATATTTCTCATCAACAGACCCCTTTTTAAGCGTTTGTTGAAATTTGCAGGAAGGCATGAAAATCAGCAGGAAAACAGGAAAAAGGAGGAACCCTATTTTTTTCATGGTGCAAAGGTATAAACTTTTACCTAAATAACTAATTTTGCGCTCACAACTAACAAAACGTACCATCATTCCAAAACGTATAAACAGTGGATATTTTCGACAAAGTAGTGAACAACATGGGCCCTTTGGGTGGCTTTGCTGATCTGGGTTACGGATACTATTTCTTCCCTAAGCTGGAGGGTGAAATCTCAAACCGTATGATGTTCAGGGGAAAACCTGTACTGGTATGGAGTCTCAACAATTATCTCGGACTGGCAAATCATCCGGAGGTGAGGAAAGCTGATAAAGAGGCGTCCGAACAATTCGGGCTTGCCTATCCCATGGGCGCACGTATGATGTCGGGGCAAACGGTTTATCATGAGCAACTGGAGCATGAACTGGCCGCTTTTGAGCGCAAAGAGGCTGCCTATCTGCTCAATTACGGTTACATGGGGATGGTTTCGATCATTGATTCACTGATCGATCGTCATGATGTTGTGGTATATGACTCTGAAGCGCATGCCTGTATACTCGACGGACTGAGGATGCACATGGGCAAGCGGTTTGTTTATCCCCACAACGACATGGAGAAGCTGGAAGTATCGTTGAAGAGAGCGAGAAAGCTGGCAGATCAGACCAGAGGTGGCATACTTGTGATCACCGAGGGTGTTTACGGCATGGCTGGAGATCTTGGCAACCTTAAAGGTGTGCTTCAGTTCAAGGAAAAATACAACTTCCGTCTTTTGGTGGATGATGCCCATGGATTTGGCACCATGGGACTTACGGGTGCAGGTACCAGCGAAGAACAGGGTGTGATGGATGGGGTGGATGTATATTTCGGCACATTTGCCAAAGCCATGGCAGGGATTGGCGGATTTGTTGCCAGTGAAAAGCGGATCATCAAAGCACTTACCTTCAATATGCGGTCGCAGATCTACGCCAAATCACTTCCCATGCCGATGGTACTCGGATCGCTTAAGAGGCTTGAACTTATCAGGAATCATCCTGAATTGAAAGACAAGCTCTGGAAAATCGTAAATGCTTTACAAAACGGCCTTAAAGAAAAAGGATTTGACCTGGGAAAGACCCAATCGCCTGTAACCCCTGTCTTCCTGAAGGGAGGGCTGGGAGAGGCCACCCAGATTGTAGCTGATCTTCGTGAGAACTGGGGTATTTTCTGTTCCATGGTGATCTATCCCGTGGTTCCGAAGGGGGTCATTATGCTCAGGCTTATCCCCACTGCCTCACATACCCTCGAAGATGTTACTTACACCATTGATGCCTTCTCAGAAGTGAGGAAAAAACTGGATGCCGGGCAATATTCCACGGGAGGAATACCCCCGCTGGCCGAACCATTCTGATGCATGAAGAAATCCCTGTTCAGCAAAGACCATCTGCTGATCGCGGCCAATTCCTCCGTCATTTTCCTGGTAACCTACTATCTTTTCTGGTTCCTGGTAAAACTGATCACCGCGTTATCAGCCCTCGCATTCGACATCCATTCCGTCCTGTTTTACTATAACATCGAATTCCTCATCAGGGGCAGCGACTGGACACATGATGCGGTGCAGATTGTTTTTGCAGCCGGACCAGTCTTCGCTTTTATCCTGACCATTCTCCTGTTGATTCTTTATGGCAAGGTAGTGGAAGAGACCGGTTTGCTCCGGCTGGCCGTGGTATGGGCCTTTACCCAGGGATATGTATTTTTCTTTGGTGATATGCTGATGGGAGCCGTATTCAATAAAGGACTCGGGTATGTAATCATGTATATGTTCTTCATGGACACAGGCAAAATGCTGCTGACCCTCAGCGCCTTTATTTTCCTCATTCTTTTTGGATTGCTCATGGGCAGGTTTTACCTGTACACAGCCAATACC
>CAYWHQ010000441.1:0-2735 GCA_964457665.1 uncultured Prolixibacteraceae bacterium
AAACTTTGATCGTGTGGGTCCCTTCGGTGAGATTGTTCAGGGTAAGCGCTGTGTTGGCATTGACCTGTTTCATCAAGTTGCCATCCACGTACAAAGCGCCTGCGATCTCGGTGGTGAGCTCAAGCGACCCGTACTGAACCAGGCTTCGCTCCTCAGCTATTGTGGGGGTGGAAACGGGGGTGACCGGGGTGATGGATGCGGGTTTCAGGAGGAAGACAAAATCGCCTTTGTCGAGGTTGGCGTTACGGATCTTTCCATATTGCGGGTGCTGCGAGCCGTAGGAGTAATTCACCACGGTGCTCTGCAGGAATTCGCCCAGCTCCGTGCCGGTCAGGTAACCATCCTTGTTTCCGTCGGCCTCGCCGTTCAAAGCTCTGATGAACTGATCTTTAAAAATGCTCTTGTCGGGAACCGTCTCGTTGGCGCTGCCACTGGTAATGAACTGCCTTACGGGCTCTGTGGTTTTATAACTGATCACCTCCGGGATGGCACGGCTGGTGGAGAAGATCGAGCCCGAAAAGCAGGCGTCGAACAGAAAGAGGGCATGTTTCGATTTGATCTGGTAGGCATAGGTCTCGATCTGGCGCATGGGCATCGCCTTCTCCTGGAAGCCCACCGGGTTCTTGTTCGGATCGGGGGCATCAACCGGGCAGATATAGCCGATGTCGTCGCCATACGGCATCTTCTCGGTATAACCATGGCCGGCGAAATAGATCAGCAGCCGGTTGCCGGCGCCCTGTCCGTATTTCGCGATGAAACTGGTAAATGCCTTAACCAGCCCGGTATGATCGGGATTCATTACAGTAACCACGTTGAAGCCGTTGGTCTCCAGGCTTGTCTTTACTGCTGCAATGTCGCCGGTCACCCCCGGAAGCGGAGGCAACCCGGCATTGTAAGCGCTCACCCCGATCAGCAGGGCATGGCTCTGGGCATAGAGCGTCGTGGCAGTACCCTCTATGGCGACCTGCACGGGTTTCATGCCGCGATCCTGCGAAAATAAATGCGGAACAGGGAAGAAAAGAGAGCAGGCGGCAAGGAATAGAAAGAGGCTATTTTTCATCGCTGGAATCATTTTTTATGGCATGAATATCTTGATGTTACTTGTCGACGGTGGTAATATTGATTCTCTTCTCCGCCATCAGCAGGGCGGGTTTCTCCTTTTTCATCCCGCGGGTCGAGGCGATGATCTCCCGGTTCGAATCAATGATGAAATCATATCCGTCCTCGTTTCTCAGCTTCAGGGGTTTGAACTGTTCCGTCTGACATACCATCTGCAGCAACTCACTCCCGAAAGGCTCCGAACAGCGGAACGGCTGGGGAAGTTCATAGGGCATGTTGACCTTCTCCTCGTCGATGTACCTGCTGTCGAGCAGCAGTACCTTTGATCCGTCGGCCAGATAGTAAATCAACCTCACAAAACAGGGCTGGTTGACCTGTACCCATACCTTCATGATCTCATCTTTTTTGAAAACCGGGTTGGCGCTTCCTTTGTTTGTCCAGAGTTTGACCACCAGCCCCTCTCCTGCAATCTCGTCGCGCAATAGCTCCTTTTCGAGCTCCAGCGCGGTCTGAAAGTTATCGGGGAGATAGGCGATCTTCCGCTCTTCGAGCCAGGAGAGGGGAAGAAAGTTCTCGGCGCTGGCAAGGATTTTCCCGGTGGCCGGGTCACTGACATTAACGATCACTTTCAGCGAATTTCCGGCAGGCCAGTAGGTGCCTTCTGCTGTCAGTCCCCGCTCCCCCCCGGCTAATCTGCCTGAAGAGGAAACATTCAGCCCCCCGGCCACCATCTTGTTCTTCAGGGAAGCGTTCAGCTGAACAGCAAAGTCGCTGCCCATGCGTGAATCCATGTAGGTAAAGCTGCCCGCCAGAACCGGCCGATCCCGGTCGGACTCCGGAAGCTGCTGTCTGATCCCGTCCGCCAGAAAGAAACAGAGCTCTTCGAGCGAAGTATGCTTTGATTTCTGCAGTGTTGATACCCCCTCGATGGCTTTGGCCTCCAGCTCGGCGACCGGCGCCGACACCCCTTCGCTACCCAGGGCCAGCACGATGGCCAGCTTGCTTTCGATCTCCCGGAGGTCGGCAAAGGCAGAGTAATACATTTTCAATGCCTCCTCCCGGTTCCCGGAGGCTGCCATTTTTTTTGCCGATTCAAGCTTCCCCGAAAGCTGGTCCGTTTCCGAAACCATCAGGTTCTGCAGAACTTTCAGGTATTCAGCCTTGTTGAGCCAGACAAAGGCATACGCCTCCCTCTTTCTGGGATCATACCAGGATTCCGTCTTCAGTCCGGTCAGATCGGCCCCCGACACGGATGTGCTGGCCTGTTTGAAAATCTCCAGCGTCTTCGCGTTCCGGTTCTCCACATTCAGGGTGGCGGCGCTGCGGATGCTGATGCTGATGGATTCGGTGAGCCGGAGGCGGGCATCGTCCAGAAGCGCCCTTATCACCTCCTCCGGATTGTCGGTTTTCCGGATCAGTTGCGAAGAAAACCCTGTCAGAAACTTGTCTGCAGGATACTTACCCTGCCGCGCTTCGTAGTCAACCCATACAGGCGACTGCGCAGCAGAGAAAGAATTAAGAATGAATAAAAAGCAGAAAATGCATGTGTACCGGAGATTCATAAGCGAGAAATTGATAAACAAAAATAATATATCAGAAGCAAAAACAAGAAAAATATCTGTCAGTCGGGGCGACTCGACAGCAATGACTGTCAGTCGGGGCGACGCGACAGCAAT
>CAYWHQ010000442.1:0-2723 GCA_964457665.1 uncultured Prolixibacteraceae bacterium
TGGAATAGACGAAACTGCCATCTTTGTCATGACCGAAAATGAAAACTTTCGCAATCAGTGGTTCTCCGGTAACCGAGTCGGTAATAATCCCATTAAATCCATAACCGGCCTGATCAATATAATTGAGGAATGAACGATAATTGTAGTTCCACCAGTTCAGTAACTGGTTAGCAGGGAGAAGCTTGATCTCAGATATTTCAAGTGTAACTTCACGGCAGGCATGCCAGAAATTCATATAATCCTGCCTTCCTCCGCTGATCGTATACCAGGCATATCCGTTCGTGATCCCGTTCTGGAGATCTGTAAAATAACCGGGGAAACTGTATTTATGTACCGTGTCGGCCCACTCCCTCCCGACAAACCTCCACCAGCTGTCGTCGGCATGCAACCTGGGCCAGGTATCCCAGGGATAATTGAATACCTCGGCTCCCCCATGAAAATTACAGGAAACGGTAAAATTCATCGATTCGGCATAGGCCATGAAAACTTCTGTCTCCACCTGCCATGGATTACCATCGGGGTGTGGTCCGTCCTCAGGGTCCGGATAGTTTCTGTTGAGATCGATATTATTGGCATTGAAACGTATGGCGCCGTATACCGAATTATTCCCGCCGTAAAATGTCCCGTCGGGATTGGCCAGTGGATTGATATAAATTTCATTCCGGTCAACCATTTCCGTGATTCGCGGGTTGGTTCCATATTCACTGAGCAGATAATCAATCAGATGCAACATCAGTACATAACCGGCAAGTTCATCCCCGTGTATACTGGAAGTATATAAAAACTGGGGTTCCGGGTCATCCTGACCAACATTGTCACTAATCTTTACAGCCAGGATCAGTCGGCCCTGGAGGGAAAGTCCGAGCGTATCCAGCCGGCATATGGAAGGATAGGATGCGGCGAATCCCTCCATGAAGCTGAGATACTCGGCATAAGATGGATAAAAGTTCCAGATCGTCCGGCCACGTTCATCCTTTTGGACCACACCCGGATGCAGTTCTGCAGGAGAGAGCAGCATGGAAGGAGGTGTCAGGACGGTAAACGGTATTCCGGTTTCTGTGAATACCCGGAATCCTTTCTGGTTGGCATAGGCAAAAACCTCATTGCCACGGATCCGGTCGACCGAGATGACACGGGAGAGTTTCAAAAACGTTTCGCGGTCAGGCTGTTTAAACCTGAAATAGACTTCACCTCTCGAATGAAGGTATTCCCATGCGGATGATTCCTGATTCTGGCAAAAAATATAACTTCCGGTACTCAGAAAGAAGGCGTAAAACAAGGCAGTAAGGGCTTTTTTCATCTAGTCTGTAATTTTTTCGATAACATCCTGGATCTTCTGATAAACATCCTGGCGGACGGGGACCAGCGGCAGCCGCATATAGTTGCTTGCCATGTTCATTATTTCCAGTGCAGCTTTGATCCCGGAAGGACTCCCATCGGTGAACAGCAGGTTCATGAACTCAAGCAGCCTGAAATGAATTGCCCTTGCCTCTGAAAAATCACCCTTCATTCCGGCTCTGACCAGATCCGAAAAATCGGAGGGAAATGCCTGGGCAGTCACAGAAATCACCCCATCGGCGCCTGCTGCCAGCATGGGGAGTGTGAGCGCGTCGTCGCCCGACAATACCAGAAATCCTTCCGGCCGGTCCCTTAACACCTGAAATATCTGGTCAAAATTTCCTGAGGCTTCCTTGATTCCGATGATATTCTGACACTCCTCTGCAAGCCTCAGCGTAGTCTGTGGCTGAATATTGCTGCCCGTCCTCCCGGGAACGGTATATATGATCACCGGCACAGGACAGGCCTGAGACACCAGTTTAAAATGCTGGTATATTCCCTCCTGCTGGGGTTTGTTATAATAGGGTGCGACGGAAAGGATTGCATCGATCCCGTTGAAGGGTGTGTTGTGTATTAAAAGGACCACATCGGAGGTGTTGTTCCCACCTATACCAAGCACCAGCGGAACCCTTCCATTGATCACCTTCACGGTATGTTCAAGCAAAGCCTTTCTCTCCTGCCGCGAAACCGTAGGGCTTTCGCCGGTTGTTCCCAGTGAGACAATGAACTCACACCCACCGGATATAATATATTCTATGATTCTTTCCGAGGCGTCAAAGTCAATCGCACCCGATTTTCTGAAAGGGGTCACTATGGCCACACCAGTTCCTCTGAAACGTGCAGATGATTTCATCCTGAGATATTTATAACTGACAAGTAATGCTTAATTTGTGTATATAAACCGGTAACCGTTCCGATCGGCGTGAAGTCAATCATGATGTCAAGGAAATCCTTTTTCTCTTCCGTCATACATCCTACCCGGCAATTAGCCACCGACATACTGTCGATAAAGATCAGCGGCATACAATTCCTGAGACTCAGATCCAGTAGCAGGTCAAAATCCCTGCCGGCAAAATCCTTAACCCTCTCATGAACCGGTTTATAAAACCAATTCAGGTCACGATCAGATATAAAATCATATGTAAGCTTTGGCAAGAATCTGGCAATAAGGTTTTTATCACTAACATAACCCATGACCTTAACCTCTTTCGACTCTTGCTGGAGCTCCGTCACAATTTTCTCCATCTCTTCATAATCCGACACCGAATCAAGTGTATACAATATTCCGACACTTTTTACCTGGCTAATATTCTTAATGATCCTTTGTCTATTATGGCCGGAATACCTTTTTCGCAGGTAATATCTGGCAATCCGATGGCGAATAC
>CAYWHQ010000443.1:0-2717 GCA_964457665.1 uncultured Prolixibacteraceae bacterium
CAGCGGGGTGCGGATCTCGTGGCTCATGTTGGCAAGAAAAGCCGATTTAAGCCTGTCGATCTCTTCAGCCTTCACAAGTGCCCGTTGCAGGTCAGCTGTACGCTCCTCCACCATAGCGGAAAGCTGTGCTTGCCGGTTCCGGATATAATATACAAAATATGTCAATATAAAAGTTATGATAAGGGCCGGAAGGAGAACAATCAGTAATCCGACCGACCGGACTGGAGCTTCGTATCCGCTGACGGGGTTGGCAGCGATGATAAATCCGCGGTCAAAAACAAACAGGGGGGCAATTATGGTTCCGGGAGAGAACTGATCGATATGAGCGGCTGTTTCCAAAGGGTCAAAAACGGAGATGTTCATCCCCGGATCGGCAAACACCGGGTCGGAAGGCAATATCTTTTGCACGAGCGGCATGTCGGTTAAGGCCCATACAAAACCTTCACCGGCCTTGCAAACCGACAGAAGATAGTGACCATACCAGGCCGATTCGACCATCTGTGTCAGGCCGGCCTTTTGCAACTGACGTATTAAAACCGCGGAATCGACGCCGGCAGGCAGGTCACTGACAGTCAAAGAATCTGCAGAGGACAAATAGGAGAAGGTGGCATAGTTTCTCCTGACTCCCATGGAGGAAGTGAATCTCCTGAACTCTTCATATGAGACCTCCTCGCTGCTGTTGATGAAGTTTTTCAGCAACAGGAGCCCCTGTTCAACCCCGGACAACGCCTCACGGATAAAGGTGATCTGGCTTTGAGCTTTCAACCTGTATGAAAGTTTACTTTCGCGTTTTTCCTTCAGATAAAACCCGGTGGTTAAGGTCAAGGTAACAGATAATCCGGCGATGGCCACCAGAAAGGTCTCCAGGTGATCGCCAAACCCTGCGAGGCGCAACCTTCCCATCTTTCTCAACCGGAGCATCAGTGTACCGGCCACAACCAGCAGCAGCGCCGAAAAGCTTGACAGGAGAGGGAAGATCCAGGCCTGAAGGATTTCACGCTGCCATTGGTCTGCAAGAATATCGATCCCGACCACCAGCAATACTTTACCGGTTGCCGGATCCATTACGGGTGCAAGGGCCGAAATAAAGGTACCGTATTCATCTCTGATGGGTCCTTCCACTGTTGGAATACCTGTTTGAAATATCAAGAAATCCTCTTCCGCCGGTTCCTGGTAAACCGTACCGGGGGGACCTGCACCCATCGGATCGCCATCGGCATAGTTCTCCGGCCCGAATATAATGGTCGAATCCCTGAGCGCCATGCTGTAGATGCCTCGCTGCCGGATCATCTGTCCGTATGATATCATCTGGTTCCGGATAACCTGGTAGGACGGATTCGAATAATCGGCTTCGGAGAATGATAATCTCTTTATCAGATAAGGATTCAGCGATCCGGCTATCTGTATCGCCTGATACATCATATCTCCCCTCAATCTCTGGTCAGTTTCCACCTGTCGCCAGTACCCGGAAAGAATCCCGGTTACCGTCACCAGTATACCGAGAAGAAGAACAAATAAAAGAGGTTTTCGTCGTCCCTTACTCATTTCCCAACAATGCTTTGATAAGCGGGATCTCTAATTTACCGGTTCCCCGTAACAATTTTTCGGAGAGGTGATCTTTCCGACGGTTTTCCTGCTTTCTGCATGGCAGTGATCAGTTTTTTGGCAGTTTCCTTGATCGGCTGATTTGGTTCCCGGTGTAAAATTAATAAAATTTTTTTCAGGGTAGCATATACATCCGTTCCGCTGCACGGGAGGTCGCATTCCCCTCCTCAGCGGTGCGACGCATATTGAAACATGACAGGGGTTGGTAAGATCCGGCATGAGCTTACCAGCAAGGGTTGAAAAGTCAGCCCAGATACGATTTCAGAAGCTTGCTCCGGGAAGAGTGTTTGAGCCGGCGGATGGCTTTCTCCTTGATCTGCCGCACCCGTTCCCGGGTCAGGTCAAAGATGGATCCGATCTCTTCGAGCGTGTAACTGTGCGGGTAGCCAATACCGTAGAACATATTGATGATCTCGCGCTCCTTTTCGGTAAGGGTGGCGAGTGACCGCTGGATCTCCTTGGCCAGCGACTCCCGGATCAGGGGGTCGTCGGTGCTTGGGGTATCCTCAGCCACAAAGACATCCAGTAATTTGGTATCCTCATCCTGGTCGATGGGGGCATCCATCGATACGGTCCGGGTCGACATCCGCAGGGTCTCCTGCACCTTATGCTCAGGCAGCTCCATTTCGGCGGCCAGTTCGTTGACCGAGGGTGGCCGTTCGAACCGCTGTTCGAGTCGGGAACTGGCTTTGCTCATCTTGCTGAGCGAACCCACCTGGTTTAATGGGAGTCTGACAATCCTCGACTGCTCGGCCAGCGCCTGGAGGATCGACTGCCGGATCCACCAAACAGCGTAGGAGATGAACTTGAATCCCCTGGTCTCGTCGAAACGGCGGGCAGCCTTGATCAACCCCAGATTGCCCTCATTGATCAGGTCGGGCAGGCTGAGGCCCTGGTTCTGGTATTGTTTGGCTACCGATACCACGAAACGGAGGTTGGCCTTGCATAACTTTTCGAGGGCGAGCTGGTCGCCTGAACGTATCCGCTGTGCCAGTTGGACCTCCTCCTCGGCAGTGATCAGTTCCTCTTTCCCGATGTCCTGAAGATATTTGTCGAGAGAAGCGGTTTCCCTGTTCGTGATCGATTTCGAAATCTTTAACTGACGCATATTA
>CAYWHQ010000444.1:0-2716 GCA_964457665.1 uncultured Prolixibacteraceae bacterium
GAAGGTCCCTTCCACATAACCTTCCTGTGCCCAGCGCCGCGAACCGCTGAGCGAGAAAGACCAGCCGTTTTTCATCTCCCCGGTGTTCCAGGTTAGCATCAGGCGGTTCGTATAGGTTCGGTTGGTCAGGGAGTACGACACCTTGAGCTGTTTCCTGTATTGGGAGGCCCGTGTATTTATATAGGTAAGACTGCCGATGGTTCCGAAGGAGAAGATGTTGGACCCTGGTCCGTATACGATCTCCTTGTTTCTCATGGCATCATTCAGACCACCCCAGTTGCTCCAGACGATCCTGCCGTTTTCGGGATTCTGGGGTTCATACCCGTTGATCAGCACCGGGTTGTTATCCGAGTCGTAACCCCTTGGCCTGAAATAGATGCTACCGAATATGTAGCCCGAGGTAGAGACAAAGATATCCTGTGACGCCCGGAGCAAGCCGGAAATATTCTGGTCCCGGTTTTCGTCTTCCATATCGAGCGTGATGGTTGATATGTCGGACCATCCTTCGGTATCAATGTTTTTTCGGGCGACTCGGATGGGATCGAGGGTGATCAGCGGTTTATCGGCGGAGATGGTGAGCACTGCATCATCAAATCCTTCTCTGACTGCGGTAATTTCATAGTTCCCGTAAGGGATCTCCCTGAATTCGAAAAAGCCGTCGGGGTCGGTAATAACAAAACGGTTCAGTGAATAGATGTGAACGGTGGCATTGTCAACCGGCGCATCTGTTGATGTTTCCAGTATCCGTCCGTTGACCGTTGCGTTCTGGGCCCCGGCGATCAGGCCATAGCCGAGCATCACAGCGATGATCAGGTAAAATCGTTTCATCCGTATCGGGTTGGTAAATTCTTTGCAAACCTAATCATTTTTCGCACCGGTCGTGTACCTTTGTGCCATCAATTCCCTTATTATGAAAAGAATTGCATGTGTGCTGTTTTTTTGCACAGGCATCCTGTTTGCGAAGGCCCAGGAGGGATCTTATCAGGTGGCGGTTGTTGGTTTTTACAATGTTGAAAACCTGTTTGATACAATCGACAGTCCCGATACAGATGATTATGAGTTTACCCCGGAGGGGTCAGGGCGTTGGAATGCGGAGCGTTATCACCGTAAGCTTGGGCAGATATCTCAGGTTATCCGGCAACTTGGAGATGAGATGGTCAAAGAGGGGCCGGTGATTGTCGGATTATCCGAGGTGGAGAATGGTACGGTCGTCGATGATCTGGTCAGGACTCACGCGCTCCGCGGGTATGCGGCAGCGCATCATGAGTCACCCGACAGGCGGGGTATTGATGTATCCCTGATCTATCAGCCATCCAGGTTTAAGGTTTTTGAAAAAAAAGGACTCAGGGTAAGGCATCCATCGGATACTTCGTGGCGGACAAGGGATGTTCTGCTTGTTTCGGGGGTTCTCGACGGCGATACGGTTCATGTCATGGTAAACCACTGGCCATCCCGACGAGGCGGTGAGCAGACCACAGCGCCTCTGCGGGCGGCAGCAGCAACCGTTTGCCGCAAGGCTGCCGACTCCCTCTTCCGGCTGGACCCGAAAGCAAGGATCATCATCATGGGCGACTTCAATGACGACCCGGGAGACGAGAGCCTTACCAGATACCTTCAGGCCCGAACCAAACCCGAGAAGACCAGACCCGGTGACCTTTATAATCCCATGGCCGGGCTGTTCAGGGAGGGTCATGGTTCGCTTGCATACCGTGATGCCTGGAATCTCTTTGACCAGATCATCGTGTCCTGGTCGATGCTCGACCGGCAAAACGAGGGTTACCGGTTTTATAAAGCCAGGATATTTAACCCTAAATACCTGGTACAGAAACAGGGACAATATGCCGGTTATCCATTCAGGACTTATGGAGGAGGTGTTTACCAGGGCGGATACAGCGATCATTTTCCCGTGTATATATTCCTGATAAGGGAGAAAAAATAAATACCACGTTCTATCGTTATCAGGATACAATATATTTTAAGTAAAATCGATTAATTTCGTAGCAAATTTCCAGTTTGTGTCCGACAGCCTTGTCATCATTCCAACCTATAACGAGAAGGAGAACATTGAACCTATCATAAGGAAGGTATTTTCACTGGACAAATCCTTTGATATCCTGATCGTTGAAGATAATTCTCCCGACGGCACGGCGGAGATCATCCGGACATTGCTGCCTGAATTCCCCGACAGACTTTTCATGGAAGAGCGGAAAGGCAAATTGGGATTGGGCACAGCCTATATCCACGGGTTCAGGTGGGCGCTCAGAAAGCATTATGATTACGTGTTCGAGATGGATGCGGATTTTTCGCATAATCCGGATGATCTGATAAGGCTTTACGATGCGGCACGTGAAGGCGGCGATCTGGTGATCGGATCCCGGTACATCACCGGGGTCAACGTGGTGAACTGGCCGATCGGAAGAGTTCTGATGTCGTACTATGCTTCGGCATATGTACGTTTGGTGACCCGGATGAAGGTTCAGGACACCACGGCAGGATTTAAATGTTACTCCCGAAGGGTACTTGAACGGATCGATTTCTCACAGATCCGGTTTACAGGGTACGCTTTTCAGATAGAGATGAAGTATACCGCGTGGAAACTCGGCTTCCGGATCATTGAAGTTCCCATCATCTTCACCGACCGGACCATGGGTGAGTCCAAGATGAGCAAGGGGATCTTCAAGGAGGCGGTATTCGGAGTTATTAATCTCAGGTTCAG
>CAYWHQ010000445.1:0-2711 GCA_964457665.1 uncultured Prolixibacteraceae bacterium
ACAGAGTGTATGCCAGTTTTTCAGGATCGCCCGCAGGAATACGGTTCTGCCAGAGTTCGATGGCCTTTCTTCGGGTGCTGGTAGCCATACCGCTTCGATCGTTGAATTCGTAATCAGGTTCAATGGAGATGGTGACCACGGGTCCCGGAAAATGTTCCGAAACATAAGGCTGATCAAGCCAGCCACCGGCCAGATCAATACGATAGGGAATGGTATTGACGGTCCGGAGCACCGTAGTGGAACGAACAGCCAGATTCTGCTTCGGCTGTCGCCGGCTGATGATATACTCGGCCCCGGTACGGCAGCACAGCTGCTCCTTCTCAGGAGTATGGCCATCCTCATTCACAAACAAGATATCAGGTCGAATATCCAGGAAATCCTCCTCGAAATCCATCAGCCCCGACCCGCGGTTGATCCAGGCCTCCTTCACACTGCGGAGACTCCTGACCATGTATAGCCGCTCCTCCTCGGGATTCACCGTGTTGCGTCCTTTCAGCCCGAAGATGGTGCGGTCGGAACCCAGCCCCACCCAAACATCCCCAAGTTGTGCGGCCTCTTCGAAAAACGCAACATGTCCGCTGTGAAGCATATCGAAACATCCCGAAACGAATACCTTTTTAGCCATCAGGGTGATTTGTTTGTAGCAAATGTACAAAAGTGATACTTTTACGCTCCTCAATAACCATTAAAAGCTGCCTGATGAGCCGAAGAATCTCCCTGATCCGAAGCCATGACGGATCAAACTATCTTTTGCCCTTCCTCCTGATCACCTCCCTCTTTTTTCTCTGGGGTTTTGCACACAGCCTGCTCGATGTACTGAACAAGCATTTCCAGGAGGTACTGCATGTTTCGAAAGCCCAGTCAGGTCTGGTGCAGGCAGCCGTGTATGGCGGCTATTTCCTGGCAGCGATCCCGGCAGGTCTCTTCATGAACCATTACGGGTATAAACGTGGGATCATTCTTGGTCTGTTACTCTATGCTGCCGGTGCCTTCCTTTTTCTCCCGGCCATCGGGATAGGTGAATTCTGGGCTTTTCTGACGGCCCTGTTCATCATCGCCATCGGCCTCACCTGCCTGGAGACCGCTGCCAATCCCTATGCTACGATCCTGGGGCCAAAGGAAACCGGCACCCAGCGGCTTAATCTATCCCAGTCATTCAACGGTCTTGGATGGATTGCCGGCCCTCTGGCCGGAAGCCTGATCATCTTCGCCGCTTCCGGCAGCGACCGGTTTTCCTCCCTGGCAATCCCCTACGTGGCTGTCGGAACAGTTGTGCTGCTGGTCGCTCTCCTCTTTTACCGCATCCGGCTGCCCGAAATCAGCCACCCGGCGGAAGCAATGTCAGAAGTTGCTGACAATAGCCATATCTGGCAGCACCGGCATTTTGTATTTGCAGTGGTGACACAGTTCTTCTATGTGGCCGCCCAGACCGGCATCAACAGTTTCTTCATCAATTATACAGTGGATATCTTTCACGAAGCAGCCGGCAAGGCAGTCGCGGGAGGAGAAATCCTTTCAGACTTCTCATCGATGGTGGCCCGAAGTCATCCCGGCATCACACAAGAGGCGGTATACAACACCTCGGCCGGCCTGATCCTCTCCTTCGGCGGGATGATACTTTTTATGGCTGGACGTTTTGCAGGGAGCTTTTTCATGAACTGGTTCCGCCCCGAAAAACTGCTCGTGGTCTATTCCCTGGTATGTATCCTGCTGATGGCCATCGTGCTGACTGGTGCCGGCCTCTTCGGGATTCTGGCGCTATGTCTGGCGTACTTCTTCATGAGTATCATGTTCCCCACCATCTTCGCTCTGGGGATCCGGGGACTGGGCCGGCACACCAAGCGGGCCTCCTCCTATATCATCATGGCCATCGTGGGCGGGGCAATCTGCCCTCCGCTTATGGGATATATCGCCGATACCAGCAGCATGAGGACCGGGTTCATCGTACCGCTGATCTGCTTCGCCGTGGTGTTTTATTACGGCTTCTCGGGGCAAAGGATAACCCCAAAAACCCGCATCTGACCTTCAGGCCACTCCCTGCCACCCCTAACCACTCCGCCATTCCGCCACTCCGCCACTCCGCCAATTTTTGTATTTTAGCTGAAAGATCTTTCTAACCCGACACCCATGAAAAAACTACTGTCCCTCCTATTCCTGCCGGCCATTCTTATGCTGATGCCAGCCTGTGAAAGACATGCTAAAGACCCGGAGACCCACTTTCCCCTGACCTGGAAGTTCATTCAGGGCGACGACCTGAGATACGCACTTCCCGGCTATGATGACACTGTATGGAAAGATATCCGTACCGACAGAATCTGGGAGGAACAGGGTTATAATCCTTATGACGGCTTTGCCTGGTTCAGGGTGAAGATATTCATTCCCTCCTCACTGAAAGACTCCTCATACCTTAAGGACAGCCTCAGAATCTTCCTGGGAAAAATCAACAACTACGACCAGACTTTTCTGAACGGAAGACTCATCGGTATCAACGGGAACAATGTAGCACCCGGAACCACCCCCGATTCCGCCTTCCTGATGGCACCGATACAGCTATGGGATTATCCGCGACGATATACCCTGGCAGCAGACGATCCGCTCATCTTGTGGGATGAGGAGAACCTGATTGCCGTCAGGGTGTACGACCAGGGAGGCCAGGGAGGGATCTATACCGGCGACCAGGTGATCAGTATGACCGGAATGGCTGAGTACTT
>CAYWHQ010000446.1:0-2708 GCA_964457665.1 uncultured Prolixibacteraceae bacterium
CCAGCAAAGCTTACATGACGGCGACATCCAACGTGATCGACGAGGAGAAGATGGCTGTCGTGCTGCAGGAGGTTATCGGAAACCATTACGGTGACCGGTTTTATCCGACGATATCGGGGGTGGCCAGGTCGATCAATTATTACCCCATTGCCCCTGAGAAACCGGAGGATGGGATTGCCAACATCGCTTTCGGATTGGGGAAATATATTGTCGACGGGGGTGTCGGGATCCGTTTCTCGCCCAGGTATCCGAAGAAGGTGCTGCAGCTCTCCACCCCGGAGCTTGCTCTCAACGAGACCCAGAAGACCTTTTTCGCCCTCGACCTGAAGCCCGAGAGTTTCCGGCCCAACACCGACGATGAGATCAACCTGATGAAGATCGGAATCCGTGATGCGGAAAACGAACCGCCGCTCCGGCTGGTGGCTTCCACCTACGACTACGAAAGCCATGCTCTTCTGGAAGGTACCATGCACACTGGGAGGCGCATCATCACCTTCTCGCAGCAGCTCAACCACGAAACGTTCCCCCTGGCCAGGATTCTCCGCGACGTGCTGGAGATCGGTCAGCGCGAGATGAACAAGCCGGTGGAGATCGAGTTTGCCGTCAACCTCGACGTACCCAAAGGGGAGCCGAAGCTCTTCAGCCTGCTGCAGATCAGGCCGATCGCCGGCATCGACCAGACCATCCAGATCAACCCCGGTGCAGTCAGGCAGGAGGATACCATCCTGATTTCCAACATGGCCCTCGGTAATGGAATCATCAAGGATATCCGCGACATCGTCTATGTGAAACCAGCCTCCTGGAATGCCGCCCGGAGCCAGGAGATCGCCGGCCGGATTGAGAAGATCAACGACAGCTTCCTGATCTCGAAACAGTGCTACATCCTTGCCGGGCCCGGCCGCTGGGGATCGAGTGACCCCTGGCTGGGCGTCCCCGTGCGGTGGCCCCAGATCTCGGCCGCACGGCTGATCGTGGAGTCGGGCCTTGAGAACTACCGGATCGATCCCAGCCAGGGAACCCACTTCTTCCAGAACCTAACCTCTTTCCGCGTCGGCTATTTTACCATCCATCCCTATATCCACGACGACTATTACGACGTGGAGTGGCTCGACGCCATTCCCGCCGTGACCGAGGACGAGTACATCCGCCATGTCAGGTTCGATCAACCCGTCAGGATCGAGATCGACGGAAAGAAGACCTTCGGGGTGGTTTATAAACCCTGAAAGTTATCAACAACCCGTCACCTTTTGGCATCCTGCCTGATTAAGCGATAAAACGCTATGAAAAAGGTGATACTTGAACCCGGGCGCTGTTACCATGTCTATAACTGCGCTGCCGGCGTTGATCCGCTCTTCAACGATGAGGACGACCGCAGTTTCTTCATGGATCTGTACCGCAACCATGTCAGCACGGTTGCTGAAACTTTCGCCTATTGCCTGTTGCCCGACCACGTTCATTTCCTGGTAAAGATCCGCGACGGGGTAGCTGGTCCTTACAAGCAGTTCGCCATCCTTTTCAATGCTTACAGCAAGGGATGGAACAGGCGCCGCGACCGGCGGGGAAAGCTCTTCCGCTTCAAACTCAAACGGGTCGAGGTACGCCGCGATGCCATCTTCCGAGATCTGGTACGCTATATCAATTTGAATCCCTGCCGCCACGGACTCACCCGAAACCCTGCACATTTTCGCTACTGCTCCTACAACGCCACCGTACGCTCAAGCAGGACCATGATCAACCGCGACGAACTGATCGGCCGCTTCGGCGGCCGGAACCAACTGGCAGAAGCATTCACCGAGCAGCCGGATGAATTTCATCTGAAAAAATATATCCTGGAAAGATAATGTGCTGATGTGCTAATGGTTAATGGCTATTGGCTCCAGAAGGGCTGAAAGTTTTCCGGCGTCGATCGCAAGGATATATCTTCCGGGGGGGAGGTTGCGCAGATCGACAGGGATGTGCTGAACTCCTGTGTTGCCCTGGCGCTGCCAGCGCCGGATGATCCTGCCGGATGGATCCGAGAGGATCAGGCGGATCAGTTCGGGCCGGTCCAGTGTAACCCGGACAAAGCAATGATCCTGCGCGACAGGGTTCGGGAAAAGCGTTGCAAAGGGCGCCGCCGTTCCGGATGGCTCTTCCCATCCGATGGCCGGCTCCAGCAGGATGTACCCGGCCCCGGTAACCTTAAGATGCAACAGGTTGGAATGTTCATCCCAGCTTTCGGCTTCCGCTTCACCGTTCGTCACGCGAAACATACCTGTGGTAAAAATTTTCAGGTCCGACGGTTTTGAAACATATCCGTAGATTCCGCCGTTGGCTTGATAGATCATGGCGACCGATGTGGTTTGAGCACTGGTTATCAGGCACTGGCTGCCGTATTGCAGGGTATCTCCGCCGCACAGAAAAAATGCGCAGGGATGGCCGGCTTCGTCAAGGCTCACGAAGCCCAGATCGCCACGGGTAAAGAAATCCCTGCTTAATCCGCTCTGGCTGGCCGGGATACTGAGGGCTGTTGCGCCGGGAGAGCAGGTGATCAGATCGTTCATTCCGTCGTCCGACACGACCATGGCTACCCCGGTGTCCACGGACCGGATGGTGCGGATCTCCGGTTCCCGGCTGGCATAGGGGAAGAGGGAGGTCAGAAAGGAGGCGACCGGGGCTCCCGTTGTATGGAAATCAAGCACGGAGTACCTCCTGAAAAGGCCGTAACC
>CAYWHQ010000447.1:0-2684 GCA_964457665.1 uncultured Prolixibacteraceae bacterium
GCTTTTCTTTCTTTAATGTTTCTGAGCGTATGCTTTTTTACTGTTTGTATTTTGCCCCACTGTGGGAAAACATCGTCGCGTCGCCCCGACTGAAAATCTAAACTGTCGCGTCGCCCCGACTGAAAATCTACACTGTCGCGTCGCCCCGACTGACTATCAGAACAGCAGACAGAACAGCAGACAGAACAGAATGCAGAATAACTGACTGACTGAAATGCAGTCAGTCAGACTACCGCAGACGGTCGGCGCTTTTGACCAGCGCCTGGTCATGGCGGATATATCGGTTTGCCAGTACCAGGAAAGCGAGGCTGATGAGGGGCAGGAAGATTCCGAATCCGTAGGAGGGGGTGATGCCGGTCAGCTCCTGGATCTTGCCGGTATAAAACAGAAAGATCAGGATCACGGTCATCACGGTGATCAGGATGTTGACCGCTACCAGTTTGATCTGCAAAGGCCTTTTTTTATAAAGGAAGGCAATGACAAGGGAGAGGACGGCGGATCCTGTGGTGAGGATCAGCAGCGGCAGGGCGAAAACGAAAGAGGTTGTAACCCTGGGATCGGGATCCATGCATTGGAGGCCGGTTACCATGAACCGGTAGTTGCCGTTCATCTCGTGATAGTAATCGGCGTAAGGGAACCAGAAAAGCAGGATGCACGATGCCGCTGCCAGGAAGAGGAATAATGTTTGTATCCGCTGGAACATGATTTTTACGATTTATTTTACAAAATTCGGAAATTCCAATTTATTATTATCTTTGCAGCTGAATTTTTCCTTCTATTCATTCTTGAATAACACCATTCACTTAACCAGTTTTAAATTCGCATACAAAAATGTATGATATTATAACACTCGATGGCATGGAGCTGTCGGAGATCAAGGAGATTGCACGCAGGCTTGATATTCCCAAAACTGAAAAACTCGACAAACAGGAGCTGATCTACAGGATACTTGACTTTCAGGCGCTCAATCCGTCACAGGATATTCTGGAACAGGAGAAGAGCCAGGTCAAACGTTTCCGCGGACGTCCCCGCAAATCGGAGAACCCGAAACAAAACAAACCGGGGAGTCAGGGCGACAAACCCAAACCAACTGTGCCGGCTGTTCCGGCCGGCACTGAAAACAAAACGGAAGAGGAGCCGGTTAAACCCCAGCCGCAGGCAGAGGTTCCTCCGGCAACCGCCGATCCTGCCCCTGGGGTTAAGGCGGTTCCTGAAAAGATCCGCCACGAAAAGAGCGGACTGCATCATGACCGGAACAAAAGGCACCACCGACCCTTCGTGAAAACGGGCAATGAGCAGGTTCAGCGGGAAAAGAGCCCCCACGACACGACCACCCACGACAGATCCCCCCAGGAAAGGCCACCCCAGGATAAGACTATCCAGGAAAAGACTGAAAATCAGGGGGCGGGGGGAGTTCCCCCGGTAAGGGCAGAGGAGGATGAACAGCGCGGCAAGGAACAAACGCGCCGTTTCCCCGAGAAGCAGCGGGAGGAGTACACTTTTGAATTTGAGGGGATCGTCAGCACCGAGGGGGTGCTCGAAATCATGAGCGACGGTTATGGTTTCCTGAGGTCTTCGGATTACAATTACCTTAATTCACCGGATGATGTATATGTATCACAGTCGCAGATCAAGCTTTTTGGGCTGAAGACCGGCGATACGGTCAGGGGAACGATCAGGCCTCCCAGGGAGGGGGAGAAGTATTTCCCGCTTATCAAGGTCGAGCTGATCAACGGCCGGAGCCCGGAGGAGGTGCGCGACAGGATCCCGTTTGATTTTCTTACGCCCTTGTTTCCGATGAAAAAGTTCAGGCTGACCGGTCATCAGGGAGGAACGATCTCAACCCGTATCATGGATATGTTCTGTCCGATCGGTTTCGGTCAGAGGGGGCTCATCGTAGCGCAGCCCAAAACGGGAAAAACCGTACTGCTCAAGGAGATAGCCAACGCCATCGCGGCCAATCATCCCGATGTTTACATGATCGTGCTTCTGATTGATGAGCGCCCCGAAGAGGTTACCGACATGCAGCGGAGTGTAAAGGCCGAGGTTATCTCCTCCACGTTTGACGAACCGGCCGAACGTCACGCCCGGATCGCCACCATTGTTCTTGAAAAAGCGAAACGGCTTACCGAATGCGGACATGATGTAGTGATCCTGCTTGATTCCATCACCCGCCTGGCCCGTGCCTACAATACGGTGGCCCCGGCCTCGGGTAAAGTTCTCTCAGGCGGCGTGGAAGCCAACGCGCTGCAAAAACCGAAACGGTTCTTCGGCGCCGCCAGGCAGATCGAGAATGGCGGTTCGCTCACGATCATTGCTACCGCGCTCATCGATACCGGCTCCAAGATGGATGAAGTGATCTTCGAGGAGTTCAAAGGCACCGGCAACATGGAGCTTCAGCTCGACAGGAAACTATCGAACAAGAGAATATGGCCTGCGGTGGATATTGTTGCATCCAGCACCAGGCGCGAAGATCTGCTGCTTGACCGGGACGTGTTGCAAAGGGTGTGGATTCTCCGTAACCATCTGGCCGACATGACTCCTCTTGAGGCGATGGAATTTCTGAAAGAGAAGATGAAATTTACCGATACCAACGAGGAGTTCCTTATCTCGATGAACGGGTAACCATCCCGTCTCTTCCCCGTAATGCATTTATATCCTTCCTTTACAATTATGAAAGGTTA
>CAYWHQ010000448.1:0-1461 GCA_964457665.1 uncultured Prolixibacteraceae bacterium
ATTGCTTCTGATGATTATTACGGATGGCATGCAACCGCCCGGGCAGAAGTATGGAAGACAACCAATGCGACAAGCGAAACCCCTTCATGGATCAGGATAGACACGTTGTTTAATCCTCTTCCTTTATATGATACTGTCCCAACTACGGAGAGATATGAATTGGCGGTTTCAGATGCAGATCCGGATGCTTTATTTGTCATTTACAACCCTTGCGGAGATACTTACGGTGCCTGGGTTCACATATGGAAATCTGAGAACAGTGGCAATTCTTTCAGGAACATGTTCTGGGGAAGTGCAGGGGCTGGTGTGGATTTCCACCGATTGGAGCTTCTGGTGTCACCCACTGATACGGGAATCGTTTATGTTGGAGGTTATGCAATGGCAAGATTAAATCATTGGACTCTCGATGTCCTCACCAACGATGATTTCAATTATTATCACATTGATACCCGGGCTGCTTCGATTATCCGGGGAAGTGTCCCTGATTCAAGTGGTAATAACGATATACTCCTGGTTGGTAACGACGGGGGTATTTCGAAATCAACCGATGGTAGCATAAATTGGACAAACATTAACGGCGAAGGGCTGGTAATCAATCAGTTTTGGGGTATCGGCGGCTCCCGCAACGCTCCTCATTTCATTGCGGGAGGCACCCAGGATAATGCTTTTTTCAGTTATTTGAACAATTACTGGATGCATAGCCCTGGTGAGAGCCCCTCCGGCGCCGACATGGGAAATGTTGTGGTTGGTCATACGAGTGCAGACACTATTTACGGGGTCAAATGGAACTGCGGAACCAGCGGAGCCGGCATAATTAAGTCGGCCAATGGAGGAATCAGCTGGTCACATTTAGATACTATCCCCGGAATAGGAAATGTCGCGCCAAACAGACCATTGACAATGAATCCGCTGGATGGTCAGAAAATATATGTTGGTGGCCATAACCTCGGAAGGACAGTAAACGGTGGCAACACATGGTATTCCATTCAGGTTCCTTCTTGTGTTTACGTTGATGCAACCTGCTCGGCGCTTGCCATAGCACCGTCGGATACAAGCATCATCTTTATGGCATACCGGAACCCGATCTGGGATAATATTGATACCACAAAAATTGATACGGTAAAACTTATTAAACGAGAAAATGGAAACTGGATAAATCTCACGTACCGCGTTAACAGCCAGCATCCTTATCTGCGGTGTTATGCCATTACGGATATCGCGATCAGCAATACAAGTCATGATTCGGTCTGGATTTCTTTTGGAGGATTCAATAACCAGTACCATCCTGCAAGGGTGTTATTTTCGCCGGATGGAGGGCTGACCTGGGATGACTATTCCGATGCTCTGCCGGACATGCCTGTTAACAGGATAATATACCATAACAACTCGAACGGCGGGTTATTCGCAGCGACGGATGCGGGCGTTTTTTATAGGGATAATACCTTGCCGGAATGGCAACCC
>CAYWHQ010000448.1:1471-2683 GCA_964457665.1 uncultured Prolixibacteraceae bacterium
CAACTACAATCTTCCCCAGGCGATTGTCCTTGACCTCGAAATCAATGATTCACTACAGCTATTGCGTGCCGGCACTTTTGGAAGGGGTATTTATGAATCCGATATTTCATGTCATTTTTCCGAAGATCCTCTGGTTATCAGCTCAGATACTACCTGGAGGACAATAATTGAGATGGACAGGAGCATAGAAATTGATTCCGGCGCGACTTTGACCATCCAGGGAACCGTCAAGCTGCCCACACGGGCGAAGATCTATGTAAAACAGGGGGCTAAACTGGTCCTTGATGGGGGTACTCTCACGAACAAGTGTTTTTACAACTGGCAGGGGATTGAAGTATGGGGGCATTCCGACCTGCCGCAATGGCCCGTTTCAAACCAGGGTTTTGTATGGATGAAGAACGGGGCCACTCTGCAAAATTCACGGATCGGAATTTCAACCTGTAAAACCTATTCCGACGGGAGGATCAACTGGAGTACCACCGGTGGATTGATCTTGGCCGATAGCGCCTTTTTCATGAATAATTACAAAGCAGTTCAGTTTTTATCCTATCGAGGAACCCAGAGCAGTTATTTTCGTAACGTGGTCTTTGAAACGAACCGGAAAATTATTGATGGCTATTACTCTTACCCTTCTGATTTTGTAAGTTTAAATGATGTCAATGCAGTGAGGTTCCTGGGGTGTGCTTTTCGAAACACAACAATGCCAACGGGTTCGGTACCGGAGATCAGCGCAGGAAGAGGAATTTACAGCGAAAACGGAGCATTTATCATTGATGAATGGTGTAAAGATGAGTTTCAGCCTTGCGTGAATTATCAATCCTGTACGTTCTCCGGCCTTTATAACGCGGTAAAGGCCCTGTTTATCGATCCCACAAAGATGGTCCGGGTAAATAACACCGTTTTCCACAGTAACAAGCGGGGAATCTACCTTGGAGCCATTGACTATCCGCTTGTGACCAGCAATAAATTTTACCTGCCGGGACGCCTGATCCCAAATCCTTCAGATACCCTGTACGGGCTTTATCTTGACCACTCAAGCGGATATTTTGTCCAGGAAAATGAGTTCAGGGCGATGGATCTTAACAAAAACGGAAATACCATTGGAATCGTTGTAAACCACTCGGGAACCGAACCCAATGAAATCTACAACAACAGGTTCGACAGCGTCTATTACGGTATCATTGCCCAGGATCAGAACCGCAGCAGCGATGG
>CAYWHQ010000449.1:0-2681 GCA_964457665.1 uncultured Prolixibacteraceae bacterium
TGCAGTTACTCGATGAAGCACTTCAGGTTTTCTCTCCTTGTGAGCAATCTTTTCAATACCGAATACTCCCTGCGGCCGATCACCATCGAATCGCCGAGGATCACATCGTTTCAGGTAGTCATGACGATATAAAATCATAACACAACACATCCATCATGAAAAAACTATTACTTATTCTGACCCTCACAGTTTCGGGACTGGCCCTGATGGCTCAGTCGACCCTCCCCAACGGAGATTTTGAACAATGGATATGGGAAGACCATCCCACCCATCCCGATGGTGGTTACTATGAACCGGGAGGTGGGTTCTTCAAAACCCTCAATATCCTCGATACGATTCCCACTCCGCCGGGTCTTACCTGCTATCCCACCGATCAGGCTTACGCCGGATCCAAAGCTGTACGGCTCATAACCCGAAAGATTGACCTCCTGGATATTCTCATTCCCGGTGTCACGGGAAACCTCACCATCAAATGGTTCACCATGAATGCTGCCCTTGGGGCCCCGTATCCCTGGATCACCAAGCCTTCGCGGTTCAAGGGTTATTACAAGGCTTTCCCGCTGAACGGAGATTCAACGGGCGCCATTCTGCTGTTGTCGAAATGGAATAGCAGCACGAAGAAACGCGACACCATCGCCTACAACAAATTGATATTTCATGGGATACAGTCTGACTATACCTCCTTCGACGTAGCGGTCGACTACCGTGACAATACAACCATGCCCGATTCCATCACGGTACTGCTTCTCTCCTGCGGTGGTTACAATGCCCAGAATATGATGGGTTCGGTAGGCCAGGTGGGCAGCGAGGCGTTTTTCGACGATGTGACCCTGACCGATGTTTCCGGTTTCCCTTATCTGCTGATGCCCGAGGTACATGTCATCCTTGCCCCGAACCCGGCCCAAACCTCCTTGAAGATCAAACTGAGCGAACAGGTAAAAAATGGTACGCTGCTGATCCTGGATGCAGCCGGAAAACATGCAGGATCTTTTACGCTCAAGGGGATGGAAACAACGCTGGATGTTTCATCCCTCTCAGCAGGACATTATTATTATAAGCTGACAGACGGGAAAAATCTTCTGAACGCAGGCTCATTCATCATTACACCCTAAAACATCAATACTGAATTATATGATCGAAGTAAAAACTTCACAAATGGCAATGGACCTCGAGGATAAATACGGGGCCCACAACTACCACCCGCTGCCTGTCGTTCTTGCCAGGGGTAAAGGAGTCCACATGTGGGATGTGGAAGGCAAACAGTATTACGATTTTCTTTCGGCCTATTCTGCGGTGAATCAGGGCCATTGTCACCCGAAAATCGTCGAAGCCCTTATTGCTCAGGCACAGACACTCGAACTTACCTCCCGGGCATTTTATAATAACGTGCTGGGCGTATACGAAAAATATATCACCGAATATTTCGGTTATCAGCGCATGCTGCCGATGAACACGGGCGCCGAAGGGGATGAGACCGCCATCAAACTCACCCGCAAATGGGCATACAAGGTGAAGGGGATCCCCGAAAACCAGGCGAAGATCATCTGTTGCGAGAACAATTTTCACGGCAGGACCATAACGGTCATCTCCATGTCGACCGATCCGCTGGCAAGGAAAGATTTCGGCCCCTTTACACCTGGCTTTATCACTATTCCCTACAATGATTTGTCTGCGCTGGAGAAGGCGATGGAGGACCCGAATGTGGCAGGGTTTCTTGTGGAGCCTATCCAGGGCGAAGCCGGGGTTTATGTTCCCGACGAAGGTTACCTGAAGAAGGCTTATGATCTGTGCCGTTCCCGGAACGTCCTCTTCATTGCCGATGAGGTTCAGACAGGTATTGCACGTACCGGGAAGCTGCTGGCATGCGACTGGGAGGGTTTCAAACCCGATGTACTGATTCTGGGTAAAGCCCTTTCGGGAGGTGTTTATCCTATTTCAGCTGTGCTTGCCGACGATCATATCATGCTGACAATACACCCTGGCGAACACGGATCCACTTTCGGAGGCAATCCCGTTGCCGCGAAGGTTGCCATGGCCGCTCTGGATGTTGTCAGAAATGAGAAACTGGCGGAGAATGCGCTCGAAATGGGAAAGATCTTCCGGGAAGAGGCTTCGAAAATCCAATCGCCCTTCATTGAGCTTGTAAGGGGCAAAGGGTTGCTGAATGCCATTGTGATCAGGCCGTTCAACGGAAAAACTGCCTGGGATGTCTGCCTGAAGATGCGCGACAACGGACTGCTGGCCAAGCCCACGCACGACCACATCATCCGGTTTGCGCCACCACTTGTGATCAATGCCGAACAGGTCAGGGAAGCCGTTTCGATCATTGCCAGATCCCTCAGGGAACTCGAATAGATCTGGCGGTATCTGACAGAATTAACATAAAACTCTTCGCATGAACAGGTTCCTGATTTTCATTCCGGGACTGATGATGTTGCTGTTCTCTGCAGGCAGGTCGTCAGCATGTACAAATTTCATCATCACCAAAGGGGCGAGCAGCGACGGGTCGGTAATGATCACCTATGCAGCCGATTCGCACACGCGCTATGGTTTCCTTGCTTTCTACCCGGGGGCTGTACACCCGAAAGGCACCATGCTTGATATCATGCATTATGAAAACGGAAAAGTGACCGGGCAGATCCCGGAAGCATCCGAAACCTATACCGTGATCGACTTCATGA
>CAYWHQ010000450.1:0-2677 GCA_964457665.1 uncultured Prolixibacteraceae bacterium
TGCATACAGTTTACTCCTTGCCGGTTGCCCTCGTCACTTTGCTGGCCAGTTTGTTGTGGGGATGGCTCTATGTAAGGCATCAGACCCTCATCGGGGTGTCGGTTTGTCATTTACTGATCGGACTGGCAGCAATTCTGCTTGGCTATTGGGATCTGCTGGTGATGTAGCCCGATGAGCGCACTCAGGCAGGGGCAGTTTGCTGATTAAATCCACCCCGCTCCCAGTGCGATGGCGATCATTATCAGCAACACCGCTACCACGACCTGGATAAATTTCAGGGTGATCTTTTTCAACAACCGGTTCCCGATCAACGTGCCGGTGATGGCTGCTCCCACAGCCAGGATCAGCAGGGGAATGTTTTCCTGCAGGTTGGCAGAAGAAAACCGGGATGCGTAAACCGAAAGCCTTGTAACATCGATCTGGAAGGCAATCACAACACCTGTTGCGATGTACGCCTCTTTCGACAGTCCGCTCTTGATCAGAAAGGCGCTGCGGATGGCTCCCTGCATGCCGGTGAGCCCACCGAAGAAGCCGCTCAGGGTGCCTCCGAGGATAAGCTTGTTCCGGCTGAACTGAATGTTCCGGATGCCGGGGATCAGTTCTATCAGGGCAAATGCCATCAGCAGGATTGCAATGATGAATTTAACCGGGGTAATGAAAAAGGTTTTGCCCCAGAGTTCATAATCGAAAAGGTTAGGTAAACCTGTGAGCCGGATCAGCAGCCATGCTCCCAGAAAAGAGGCGAGGATGGCAGGGATCCCGAAGCGAAGCAGCACGGCTTTATCGGCCCTTCGTCCGATCAGTCCGATCTTGAATATGTTGTTGGCTAAATGAACGATTCCGGTCAGGGCGATGGCCAAATCCACCGGAAAGAACAGTAAAAATGCAGGAGTAAGGATGGTCCCCAGGCCGAATCCGCTGAAAAAGGTGAGGATCGAGATGAGGAATGCGACAAGGGCGATAACGAGGTATTCCATGCTGATTTGAAGATTTGAAAATTTGAAGATTTGAAAATTTGAAAATGTGCTGGTATATGCTGATCAGTGAAAGAATTTCATTTGAATCACAGAGCTAAGGTAACCAATCTTAGCTTTACGGGGCAATTCGCTCCTTTTTCATTCTCATTCATGAGGAGACCGGGAATATGATTAAAATTTAAAGAATGGGGGGATGGCGAGCATAAAATGGGTCTTGACTTTTCTGGAAAATTTATTATATTTAGGGGTTCTTTCAAAGACTTACAACTAAATCCTTAGCTATGAAAACATCAACCTTTTTGTTTGTATCGGTATTCCTTTTTTCGGGACTACTTTCAGCAGCACAGGATTTCTGGACGGAGATCCCTTATCCGAACACAACGGAACCTATGAAATGCTTTGCCATGAACAGTTCGGGACGTCTCCTCGCTTGTGCGCAAAGCAACATCTTTTACACCGATGACATGGGCGAAAACTGGTATACAACAACCAACTGGCCAGGGTATTTTCCCAGGAATATTGTCATCAACGCTTCAGATCAAATCTTCATCGGAACGATGACCAATGGTATCATGAAGTCAGTTGACAATGGAGTCACCTTTACACCAGCCAACAACGGCCTTACTGATAATGTGATCTTTTGCCTTGTATTGCTGAACAATGGGCATCTGCTGGCGGGTACCACTCTGGGCCTCTTCAGGTCGGTTAACAACGGCGACCAGTGGGAACTATTTGGTTCAGGTCTCCCGTCGGGTTTTCTCGTGGAACTGTCACCCGGTGATAACGGTAAAGTTTTTGCAGGAATAACCAATCATGGAATATACCGGTCGCTTGATTATGGACTAACATGGACGCATGCTTCTAACGGTCTTCCCACGACAACCGAAATTACGTCGCTGCTTTCTGTTTCCGGTCAAACTATGGTTTACACGGCGCTGTTTCCCCAGGGAATCTACTATTCAGCCGATGATGGCGCAAACTGGGCAGTTTACAATGACGGCCTGCCTTTGAAAGCTGATCTTCCTTCCGCACCGCTTAGTCAATCCCTTCACGGACTGACCAAGGTTCAACAGCAAATCTTCGTTTACATTTATGCAGCGTTGGTTTATTATAATGTTGTAGGAGGTTACCCGAGTTCACCCTGGCATCCTCTGTATTACGGATTACCCGCTTCGCCGCAGATTGTGGCCTTACAAGCTTTAATGTTGACAATGCTGATATGCTGCACTACCGGATCAGATGACGTGGGCTTTCCAGATAACAGCCCGGGATTATATGTAAATGCAAATCCTATCGGAATTCCCGGTGATGAAAGAAAACCAGGAAAATATTCCTTCTCAGTAAATCCGAATCCTGTAACCAGTCGCTCCAGGATCGTATTTTACCTTCCTGCTGAAGAACCGGTAACCCTTGAGTTAGTCACTCCGGCAGGACAAAGGAAAGTCATTGTTGCCAATAAGCAGTTTCCGGCAGGTGAGAACGTGGTAATGTTCGACAGGAATAATCTGACTCCCGGAGTCTATTTACTTCAGTTCCGCTCATCTGGAGTTTTGGAATCGAAAAAGGTTTTGGTGTTCTGATAAAGGGCTGTTGTGCTAATGTACTGATCAGAGGAAGTATCTCTTGTTAAACCAGAGCGCAAGACTTACCAGTCCCAGCATCACGGGAACCTCCACCAGAGGGCCGATCACGGCGGCAAA
>CAYWHQ010000451.1:0-2676 GCA_964457665.1 uncultured Prolixibacteraceae bacterium
AGTTTAATCCCAACTCCTTCATGATCGGACAGGGTTGTGATGTTTCATTATACAACGACGATGAGGGAAAGATTCCTCTTCCTGATGACACGCTTGATATACCAGGGCCCCGCATCGGATATACCGGAGCGCTGACTACCATACGTCTGGATATTTCTCTGCTGGTTCATATTGCGAGAAACAAGCCCGGCTGGAGTATCGTACTGGTAGGCCCGGAAGATAAAGAATTCCAGGCCAGCGAATTACACCAACTTCCCAATGTTTATTTTCTTGGAAATAAAAAACCCGATCAGTTGCCTGGTTATGTTAAGTCGTTTGATGTTGCCATTAATCCACAGATAATCAATGCTATCACCGATGTCAATTACCCACTTAAGGTTGATGAATACCTTGCCATGGGAAAACCGGTTGTGGCAACCCATACCACCTTCATGAATTACTTCAGCGACGATACTTACCTTGCCAGCAGTAAAGAAGATTGGGTAAGACTGATCGGTAAGGCTATGGCGGAAAATAATGAAGCGCTCTCGGATAGAAGAAAAGCAGTGGCACGAAGCCACAGCTGGGAAAATTTCGTGGAAAAGATCTATTCACATGCTGACCGTATACTGAAGAGGAATGCAGACTGATTTTGTCATAACAACCCTGCAAAACTGGGACATCGGCATCGGCAGCAACATCATCAACCTGGCTGCCGAGTTCAGTAAAAAACACCGCGTCCTCTTCATCAACTATGCACTTGACCGGTATACCCTGATCAGAAGATCGAATCCTCCGCTCATCCGCGCATGGAAGGAGGTCAGAAAAGAACCCGGGAAGGCCTTGAGAAAGGTTCGCGAAAACCTGTGGGTTTTCACTCCGGGATATCTCCTTGAACCTGTAGCCAATGTGAAGCCCATGGCATTGGCATCCTTGCTGAACAGGATCAACGCCGGAAGAATTGCGGCAGGAATCAGTAAGGCGATCCGGCAGATCGGCATGAAGGATTACATCCTTTTTGCTGATAATGATCTTTTCAGAAGTCTTCATCTCAAGGAACTGCTCCATCCGTCGCGTTTCATTTATTATATCCGGGACTACACCATTACAACCCCGTATGGCAGGAACTTCGGAGCAAAGGCTGAAAAAGAGATCATCCGTAAAGCCGACTTTGTGCTGGCCAACTCGGCTTACCTTGCGGCCTACGCTGCCGGATTCAACAAAGCTGCATACGATATCGGCCAGGGCTGCGACCTCGGATTGTATAATCCGGAAACCGCCAAGAACGCGCCTGCAGACTTTCCGGCGCTCAGCGGACCGGTCATCGGCTATACGGGAACCATTCTGGGTTTACGGCTTGATGAAAAGCTTTTACTGCATATCGCCCGGTCAAAACCCAACTGGAACCTGTTGTTGGTTGGACCGGAGGACGACGTTTTCAGAAAGTCGGTACTTCATCAGATGACCAACGTCTTTTTTACCGGCCAGCGAAAACAGGAAGAGCTCCCTGCCTGGATTGCACGCTTCGATGTTGCCATTAATCCTCAGACTCTGAATGACGTAACGATCGGAAATTATCCCCGGAAAATAGACGAATACCTGGCAATGGGTGTTCCGGTTGTTGCTACGCGCACTCCTGCCATGGAGCTTTTTAAAGATCATGTATACCTTGCAAATGACTACGATGATTTCATAAACGGTATCAACGCTTCATTAACCCTCCATGATGAAGCCGGAAAACAGTCAAGAATCTCTTTTGCTGCCGGTCATTCCTGGACTGCGCATGTTGGGAAAATTCTTGAAATTTTGAAAATAAATAGCTAATGATCAGAACCAATACCCTGGTAAATGAATAAAATTATCACCTTTCTGCGTTACATCAAAGACTTTGTGGTACACTCGGAGTATCGTTTCATCTGGATCGCCATCCGGTATAAGGCGTTTGGCATTACCCAGAAGAAAGACCTCCTTTACCGAAGCACCCTTGGAACATTTATCACCCGTAAGGGGACCCAGGACTTTATGTTCGCAAACTATGCCTATGAATGGAATGTCAAGAAATTTGTCCTCGGGCATTATTCCAATTTCAATCTTTTCATTGATATCGGTGCCAACATTGGGACCTATTCTTTCCTTCTGGCCGGAAAGGGTCTCCGTTGCTATGCATTTGAGCCGGTCCGTGAAAATTTTGAGGCATTCCATGCCAACATCATGGTCAACAATATGGCCGACCGAATTACAGCATTCAATTACGGACTGGGTGAAACTGCCAAAGAGATGGATTTCATTTACGACCCGGTCAACACCGGCGCTTCGCATATTGCCCACAACGATGAGCATGGAAGCCATGAAAAGGTGATCATCCGACCCTTTGATGACGTATACCCGGAGCTTGAAATCAGCCCGGAGGACCGGATTCTGATGAAGATGGATGTCGAAGGAATGGAGGTGGATGTTTTGAAAGGGGCCAGAAATTTTCTTCGGTTACACTCCAATATCTTTCTTATCATGGAGAGTATCCACTCCGGTGAGAATCTTCTGAAAAAAACGTTGCTGGAGATAGGTGATTTTGAGTTCTATCAAGTGGATAATTTCAATTTTGCCAGTAAAAAAACCAACAAATAACCTCAAAAATGACCACGCTGATCATACTTTTCTGGATATTGGCCTTTATCATCGTTTATGCCTATCTGGGTT
>CAYWHQ010000452.1:0-2671 GCA_964457665.1 uncultured Prolixibacteraceae bacterium
GATGTTCTCAAATGCTTCGTCGGCGGATTTTTTCATTATTTCACCAAATTTGGCATAAAAGTACAAAAAAAAATATTATTTAGAACAAATAAAAATAAATTTCTACTCCACTCTGTTTACGTGGCTAACCCCATCAACATTGCTGAGCTTCCTGACCAGTTCCCGCAGGGAACCTGTCCCGGTCACGAAAACCTGGATCTCGCCCTGGGTCAACCCCTGGTCTGCCTCAATCTTAAAAGATTTGATATTCAGGTTGAGCTCACCCGAAATGATCCGTGTGATCTCATTGATCAATCCCTGCTTGTCGATACCCGAAATCCGGATCGCCGCCAGGAATGAGATGGACCCCGTGTGATTCCATTGCAACTTGATGAGTTTGTTACCATATGTGCTGATTATCTCAAGCGCTTTCGGACATTTAATACGATGCACCTGGATGGGAAGATGTTCAGAAACATGCAGTCCAAGAATCTGGTCGCCCGGGATAGGATTACAGCAGGTTGAGAACTCATATTCATTGCGGAAAATATTCTGCTTTTTATTGGTTTCGTCCACGGTGGTTAAAAGGAGTGAACGGACATCCCTGTCGGGATCGTAGACCTCCGGTTCCCTGGCTTTCGCCGGCAATCGTTGTCCATTGACATTGATGCCATTCGATAAAAGCGACACCCCGAAAAGCCTGATATCCTTGATCCCGATCTTATCAGTTGCAGCAGCATGATACAGGTCTACGGATGTGGAAAAGCCCGAAAAAGCCATGTATTTCCTGATCAGATCATGTGAAAAACCTATGTCCGACTGAGTGAACCATTTCTCCAGCTTCTCCTTCCCGGCTTTATGAAACCTCTTTTTCTCCTCTCTGACAGCCTCCTTAATGTTGGTCCTGGCACGCGTAGTGATCACGTATCCCAGCCACTCCTCCCTGGGATACTGTTTTTTCGAGGTGATGACCTCTACCTGCTGTCCGTTCATGAGTTGAGTGGTGATAGGAACCAGCCTTTTATCAACTTTTGCCCCGATGCATGTATTGCCGATTTCACTGTGGATGGCATATGCGAAATCAAGCACGGTGGAGCGGGCAGGCAATGTCCGAAGCTCTCCCTGCGGAGTGAATACCGATATCTCATCCAGAAAAAAATAACCCTTTACATCATCAAGAAATGAGAGTGCATTGGAATCCGGGCTCTCGATCATCTCCCTGATGCGGTCAAGCCAGTTATCCAGCTGCCCGGTCAGGTTCATCGACTCCTTGTATTTCCAATGCGCCGCATATCCCTTTTCCGCTATTTCGTCCATCCTTCGGGAACGGATCTGAACCTCCACCCATTGCCCCGTATGGCTCATTACAGTAGTATGCAAAGCTTCGTAGCCATTAGCCTTCGGAATGGATATCCAGTCTCTGAGCCGCTCCATATTGGGGCGGTAATGCTGGGTTACCTCGGCGTACACCTTCCAGCAATCAGCCTTTTCTGTTTCAATCGGTGAGTCCAGTACAATGCGGATGGCAAAAATATCATACACCTCCTCAAAGGGTATCTCCTTTTTCTTCATTTTGTTCCAGATGGCCGATATGGATTTCTCCCTGGCCCGGATAGAAAAGCGGAAGTTCTGCTGTTTAAGTCCGGTTTCCAGCGGATGAATGAACTTCCGTGCAAAACGGGCCCGTTCCTCGGCCGATTCCCTCATCTTCAACTGAATCGACCGGTAAACTTCAGGTTCCGTGTATTTGAGCGCCAGATCCTCCAGCTCATTCTTAATCGCATTCAACCCGAGACGGTGCGCCAGCGGTGCATAGAGGAAGAGTGTTTCCGAGGCAATCTTCAATCGTTTATCGTGAGGCAGCGCATCCAGGGTACGCATGTTGTGAAGACGGTCGGCCAGTTTGATCAGGATCACACGCACATCGTCGGAAAGGGTTAGCAGCAGGCGCTTGAAGTTCTCTGCCGGAATGGATGCCGTGTGCTGGTCAAAGATCCCCTTGATCTTGGTCAGACCATTGATGATCGAAACGACCTTCTCACCGAAAAGCCCGCTGATGTCCTCCAGCGTGTAATCAGTATCCTCTACGACATCATGCAGAAGGGCGCATACGATCGAGGTAGTCCCAAGTCCGATCTCTCCCGCGGCAATCGTGGCTACCGAAAGCGGGTGATAAATATAAGGCTCCCCGCTCTTTCTCCGCATATCACGATGGGCCTCAAGCGCCATCTTGAAAGCCTTCCTTACAACTTCCCTGTCGTCAGGGCGCTTTGGTTTCCAGGTCCGTAACAGCTTACTGTACAGTTTCAGTATCTCTTTCTTTTCGTCCTCGACACCAGTCTTTTGCATGAAACTCCTTTTCCTGTGCAGCGTGCAAAGTTAATCCAAAATTTAGAATAATTCGAAATAAGCCATGGCAGCACGGCAGGAAATTTAGTATTTTTGAGGTCGTTACACCGGATCCCGTAATCTGATGCACTACAGGCTACCCCTGATATTCATTACCCTGCTGCTGTTCCTCTTTCAGCACGGGGAAACACATGCCACCCACCAACGGGCTGCCGAAATCACCTACCGGCATATTTCGGGACTGACTTACGAAATCACTCTGATATCGTATACTTTCACACCGAGTCCGGCCAATGCTTACCGCGACTACCTGACCATCAGCTGGGGCGATGGAACAGCCAGT
>CAYWHQ010000453.1:0-2667 GCA_964457665.1 uncultured Prolixibacteraceae bacterium
ACTTAGTGTTTGGTCAATGGTTGAGAATATGATGTCGTTTTCAAAATGCTCGTCATTTTTATATTCCCCGGTATGAATAGAAGTTAAGCCTTCAAATTCTGCTTTCTTTTTCAAAACTTCTGAAACATCGGAGTAAATGGAATTGGCAAGCGTACGAAGAGGCAAACTGTAAATCATCTTCTGTGGAAAATCAAAGTTCCCGGTTTGCTGTGCATATAGAAATGGCATCATGGATGCCCATGTTTTACCAGCTCCTGTAGGAACTGTCAGGATAACATTCTTTCCACTTAGCAATAATTCCGCTACTTTCAATTGATATTGATAAGGGTTAAATCGTAATATCTGGTTGTAAAATACTGATATTCGATCCATTATTGTTAGTATCAATTTTGAAAACAATCATTTAATTCCTCACTATCCCCACCACCCCCGCCTTCCGCATCTCCTCCTTCAGGGCGGGTAGCGCGGGTTTACGGTTGTAGAGATCATGGATCAGATTCCGCGATTGCTCCTCCATGCCTGTGATCTGGAGGGAAAGGCTTAGCCATTCGGCAATGCGGCTGTAACCACTTCTCTTTTTATGATTCCGTAGGGTGTCTTCACATTTAAGGCGGATCAGTCCAAAAACTTCGGACGGGTAAATATTTAATATTGGTGTGATCATTTCTGAAAAGTACCACGTGTGAAGCGCCTCCTTCTGAATCAGTTGGAGTATTTCAGGATATTGTTGTTCAATGGACAATACGCTCACTTTGAACTTTTCGTTAAATATGATCTTTTCGACAAACCGGGCTTTCTCCTCCTCGATCAGGTAGTCGCGAAGGACCATGTACAGGTCGATATCATTGTCGCGAAGGGTTTTATAATAGAGTACCTCCTTATAAAATGCCTCGTCGAACATGGGGAATAACAGTTCGCTGAAATAATCGCACAATTCGGCCTGATGTTCCCTGAAAAGCTTTTGCCCGACCAGTTTGAAACACACCGGATCTTCGGTCCAGTAATGATCCAGCAGTTGTTTCGCCACCTCCAGGTCCAGTTCCATATATTCCTCGGCTTTTTCTCGCCAGATCAACGGATCCGGGTCGAAGGAAGCGATCCTCAGCGCTAATTGCGGCACAATGGATTCATCAAAGTCCCGGAAATCCATTTGCTCAGAAATAAATCCCGCTGTCCCGGCCGTTTCCGTAATCATGAGCAACACAGGTTCAATGAGTTTCAGGAAATCGGGATGCTCTTCCCGGATGCCCTGGAAATAGTCAAGGATAGCAGCGACTGAAGCCTTAACCTCCTTTTCCGATACCGTCACCTCCTCCAGGGTGTCGACCAGGGCATTCAGCAACTCCTGATGATGGGTCAGAAGATCAGTAGTGACATCTTCAAACACCTCGCCGGCTCCCGGAATGTTAACGTCGAAACAGGCATCAAAGCATCCCATCGCCCGGCAAATGCCATGCACCAGTTCTCCCTGCCCTACCTCTGTGCATATCTGATTTTTCCATCCGTCAAAGATCTCCGTCAGGTGATCATCGGCGAAGTTTTCCAGGGCTTCATAATCTTCAATGTATCCGCTGTGACGGGGTACATATTCCCGCCAGTCCAGCTGTTCCAGGTCCAGACTTTCGAGCTGACTTCTCAACCGAATAGCGGTTTCCGCGATGATTTCCGCCGGAAGTATGGCCTGTTTTGGATTTTTGTCCTTTTTTGAATCAGCGCAATACCGGATAAACTGATTCCGCAAAGCCGGTTGTTTTTCAAGGGACTTGACCAGAAAATCTAGTTTTACGGCATCCGGCGTCTTCCGGATCAACTGTTCAAAGCTATCCTTATTTTTTTCCTTTCTCATATCACCCTTTTCATTTTCAAATTTTCAAATTTTCAAATCTTCAAATCCCTGCCTCCACACACCCGAAACCCATGCTGTTTTTCTCACCGAATCCGGTGTAGTAGCCAAGCCTGAGAAGATTCGAGGGAGCGGTAAGGCAGAAGTTAAACAAGTATCCGATCAGTTTTGTCTCCTTTGGGGTGCCAGCTTTAATGAGGATCCCCTTCTTTTTAACTTCTGAAACATGGATCAATGAAAAGCCGGAACAATCATTTGAATAGGGGTTGCCACTAAATGCCTTCCACTTCTCTTTCAGGTTGTTGAGCAGGAGAGTGGAGTAATCCTGATGGTCAGGCGGCAGATACCGTGCATGTTTTTCTCCAGGGATGTTTTGTGTGACTAAAATGGGCGAAAGCGCCCGGAATGTCATTTTTTCCTGAAATTCTGGTTCCGGAAGTCCCTCCACTGAGGCAACCCTGAACGAAACCTGCGATTGGCGGTCACCCAACCGGAATTCCTGGTTTTTGAATAATCCCTGAATAAAGTGTGAAATGGTTTCATCGGGAAGAAAAGATACGAGGAGCCGGATGGTATTACATTTTAATATGATCCGGTCACCCCGGATTGATTTCTGTGGTATCATCAGATTGGAAAAGGTGAACAACCTGAACTGTTTCTTGTCATCAGCATATCCGCGCTCATGCAACCATGTTGCAAATGCCTGATCTGCCTTGCTTATGACATGGAAAATCCAGGCGCTTATTTCATACTGGTAGTTGATCGGGAATTCCTCATCCCGGTTGTTCATTCGTTCGAATGTCAATATAAATCTCATATTCCTT
>CAYWHQ010000454.1:0-2667 GCA_964457665.1 uncultured Prolixibacteraceae bacterium
TCACTGATGATCCCTTTGTGGTTAAAAATTCAGCAACCACGCCAGATAAACGTGATGATTCTGGTCAGCAAATCGGAAGATATGGCCATTCGGTTGCTCTCGGATCTTCAGGCAGAACTGCAGTACAACAAAGCATTCATCAATGATTTCGGCGAACAGACCGGTACCGGGTCATGGGCCGATGGTGAATTCCATACTTCCGACGGTTGCCTTTTTATGGCCATTGGGCGTAAACAGTCGCCCCGTGGTATCAAGTACGGAGGCCGGCGCCCTGACTACATCGTGGTTGATGACATCGACGACGACGAACTGGTCCGTAATCCCCGGCTGGTCGGAGAGGCTTTCGACTGGATGCTCACCGCGCTTTTCGGCACCATGGAGATGGGCCGGGGGCGTTTTGTCATGGTAGGAAACCGCATTGGAAAGGACAGCATACTTTCCCGGTTCGCTTCCCGGCCCGGCATCTATCATACGATCGTGAACGCGCTCGACAAGCACGGGCTGCCAGGATGGCCAGAAAACTACAACCGGGAGGAGATCCTCAAGCTTCGCGAACTGGTAGGCGAACGGCGTTTTCAGAAAGAATACATGAATAACCCGATCAACGAGGGTACCGTGTTCCAGAAAAAACACATCCGCTATGGGCCCATCCTCGATTTAAAACAGTATAAAACCTTAATCTGCTACACCGATCCATCGTTCAAGAACTCTCCAAGGGCCGACTTCAAAGCCACCATCCTTACCGGTAAAACCCCCGATGGCATCATCCATGTGATCAGGGTGTATGCCGATCAGACCAGCGTGATGAGCATGGTTTCGTGGCATTACGACCTCATCAAATACGTGAATGGGCGGGTGCCGGTGCTCTATTACATGGAAAGCAATTTCCTTCAGGATCTTCTGATTGATGAATTCCGTAAAGCCGGGAACATCTCCGGCCAGCAAATCCCGATCCGTGGCGATGCAAGGAAAAAACCCGACAAGTTTGCCAGGATCGAGGCCATGCAGCCGATCTTCGAGCGCGGGCTCATCATCTTCAATGAAAAGGAGAAGGATTCGCAGGGCATGATCATTCTGGAAGAGCAGCTTTTAATGTTCGAGAAGGGATCGAAAAGCCACGATGATGCACCCGATGCACTGGAAGGAGCCGTGTGGATCCTCTCGCAGCGTACCAGGTCAAGTAATGCCGCCTATGCCAGCCAGGCACGTGAAAACCGTCATTATTAAAATGATATATGATACTGCAGATTCTCAAATTCCAGATCAACCTCACCGAAATGATCTTCAACTTCAGGCTCCGGAGGGCTGTAAAGAAGGCAAACCGCAACGCGAAACTGATGAACAAACGCTATATGGTCATCGTCTTCGCCGGGAAACCACGCGTTTACCAGAAATCGGCCCTGAAGGAACTTGTCAAAAGAAGAAAGTTCTTTAAAAAGGGGGTGACCATGGAGCGAGTTGAGCGAATGGCAGTTTATGTAACCCCATGAACCATGTATATTGAACCGGAAGAACTGAAATCAGCGATCTACGCCTACCAGCTTAGCGAAATCGTGGAGATAACCGAGGATGATGACACGAACCTCGACATCGTGATCATGGCCATCGATGCCGCCGTTGAGGAGATCAAGGGTTACCTCAGGCCCAACCACCAGCCGCGCTGGAAGGATGGCCGGAAAATGTACGATGTCGACGCGATCTTTTCGGCCACCGGTACCGACCGTAATCCCCTGATACTTGAACTGACCAAAAGCATTGCCGTCTGGTACATCTGCCGCCTCTCGAACGTGGATATCATCCATGAAAAGGTCAGAGAACGCTACGATCGTGCCATAGAGTGGCTGGAAAAGGTGTCGGGCACCGGTAAATATGCCGGAGCTCCTGCGCTCTCGCCCGACCTTCCTGTGCTGATCCAGGAGGAGAGTGATGAAAACGTGCCCTTCCGGTTCGGTTCGAGGGATAAATTTAACCATGAATAAAACGATGTTGCAATGACCATTAAAAGAGCTCCGCGAACCACCTTAGCCGCCGCTGCCGGGAAACCGGCCGGAAAGTTACGCAAGGATGGGTATTATACGAAAATTGCCCCTAAAGCAATATCGCAGGCACGTAACGATATCGCCACATGGAAAGCAGCCATAAGGCAGGCCACTGCACTGGATAATCCAAAACGGATAAAACTGCAGAACCTTTACCGTGATATCGCCCTCGATGCCCTGCTGACCTCGCAGATTGAAAACCGCAGGATGTCAACCCTGGCATCGAAATTCATGGTGAAAGATGCGAATGATAAGGTAAACGAGGAGGTGACTGCATTGCTGCATCAATCGCGCTGGTTCTACGACATCATGCGAAACGCGCTCGACGCGATTTACTATGGATCCACCCTCATCGAACTGATCAATGACCAGAAAGGGATCCGCGCGGTCACCATCCCGAGAAACAACGTGGAGCCACTGGCCGGATTGTTATTTTTCGATGAGAATGACTCCAAAGGATTACCCTACCGGGAGGCCAAGGAGTTTGGCACCTGGTTGTACGAGTTCGGCCGGCCGGAAGAATTCGGGTTACTCAATAAAGCAATCCCGCATGTGCTATTCAAGCGGTTTGCTCAAAGCTGCTGGAGTGAATTATGCGAAATTAGATCGGAAGAGCACACGTCTGAAC
>CAYWHQ010000455.1:0-2659 GCA_964457665.1 uncultured Prolixibacteraceae bacterium
TCACTGCGAGGTACTCGATCAGTCGTTCCTTGACTTTATCCAGTCCGTAATGATCCTCATTCAGGATCTTTTGCGCGTGCTGAAGATCAAGGTTGTCGTCGGTATATTCTCCCCATGGCAGTTGCACCAGTGTTTCGAGATAATTAAGCTGTATGGAGTATTCGGCCGCCGCCGGATGCATCCGCTGGAACTTGGCGATCTCCTTATCGAATATCGCTGCTACTTCGGCACTCCATTTTTTATTCCGGGCCTGCTCGAGTAAACTGTTAATCTCCTGTGCATTCGGACCTCCTCCCAGCTCTTCCTGAATGGTTTTCAACTGTTGATTGAGCAGATAATCTCTTTGTTGTTTATCGAGGTCGGTCTTTACTTTATTCTGAATCTGCTGTTTAAGATCAATAACCTGCAGTTCATTGGTAAGGTGGCGGAGCACTTCACCGGCGGTTTCGATAAAGTCCTGAATCTCGAGGAGCCGTTGCTTTTCATTCACCTCGAGGCTAAGGTTGGAACAGATAAAATTGACGAGAAACGACGGGCTTTCTATATTTTTAATGGCAAAGGCCGCTTCTGAGGGAATGTTGGGTGATTTGTTGACAATCTGTACCGAAAGATCTTTCAGGGATGCGATGAGGGCGTCGAACTCCTTGTTTCCTTCCGGGTAATTATAGGTAGCATCAACGACCTCCACCGATGCTTTCATATAGGGATCTGTCTGGAGGTTTTCCAGGATTCTGAAGCGTCGTTTCCCCTGTATGATGGCGGTATTGCTACCGTCGGGCATTTGCAGGATCTTCAGTATATGCGCGGCTGTTCCTGTATCAAACAGATCGGAAAATTCCGGATCCTCCACGGTGGCATCCTTTTGTGCCACGACACCGATGATACGGCTCCCTTTGTAAAATTCTCTGATCAGCCGGATGGATTTATCCCTTCCGACGGTGATCGGAATAACAACACCGGGAAAGAGTACAGTATTTCTGAGCGGCAGGAGCGGAAGTACGGAAGGAAGGTCCTCCGTATTCATGATCTCCTCATCGGCAGTGGTAAGTAAAGGAATAAATTCAGCTTCCTGGTCAGTCAGGTCGGATAAGAGGACTATTTTATTTTCCATTCATTAAAGGTGCTTGTTCTTAAGCGTGATGTTATAGACGCTTGTAAGAAGATCTTTTTCAACATCGTCAAATTTCTTATGGCGGCGTTTGAACATGATCTCAGCAACTTCATGGGCTTTCTTTATATTGTAGTTCGAATGGCCTGCTGTGCCTCCCCAGGTGAAGGAAGGAATGAAATTTCGCTGGAAACCTGCTCCGAAAATATTTGCGTTCACTCCCACTACGGTACCTGTATTGAACATGGTGTTGATCCCGCATTTGGAATGATCTCCCATGATAAGGCCGCAAAACTGCAGCTGGGTATTTACAAAAGTTTGTCTTCCGTAACTCCAGAGCCTGACGGCATCATAGGTGTTTTTCAGGTTCGAGGTATTGCTATCAGCTCCGATATTGCACCATTCCGCAATGACCGAATGGCCCAGAAATCCATCATGGGCTTTATTCGAATAACCAAAGATCACCGAATTATTGATCTCACCGCCCACTTTGCTATAGGGGCCGATCGTGGTCGGTCCATAGACCTTGGCCGCCATTTTGACTGAGGCATGATCGCACAGGGCAAACGGGCCTCTGATCATCGCCCCTTCCATTATCTCGGCATTTTTTCCGATATAAATGGGTCCGTCAGTGGTATTCAGGATAGCGCATTCCACCGTAGCCGAATTTTCAATAAAGATCTCCCCGTTTCCGATCACCCGGTTCGTCGGGCTCAGCGCCGCCGATTTACGCCCTTTGGTAACGACCTTGAAATCATCCTCAATGGCCAGTGCATTTTTTGAGAAGATATCCCAGGTATGCCCTACCTTGAGTACGGGTTGTGTCATTCTGACCTCTTCGATTCCCTCTGCTGAGGTTTCTCCGATCCTGTCGAGTTCCTCAGCCTTAACATGCAAGGCAATGATGGTGTCGTTGTGCAGGATGGTCTGATTGGGTTTCAGGTTCCTGATTGCCCTGATGATTTCATCGTTCGGGCATACCGATCCGTTGATCAACACATTTTCCTGCTCGGCGACCAGTGGGAATTTGGCAGCCAGATAGGGCTCTGTAAGACTCGAAGTACTTGCCCGCAGGGCTTTTTCCCACTTTTCGCGAATGGTAAGAATGCCTATCCTGATATCAGCGACAGGCCGCATAAACGTCAGGGGAAGCAGATTGATCCGGACAATACTTTCATCAAAAAGGATATAATTCATGGCAGAAGAGATTGTTCATTTCGTAAAAATAGGTAATATAATAAAAAGAGCCTTCATTATCCTCAATGAAGGCTCTTTTTCCTGCTGAGAAACTTTACTTACTGTTCTTTTTATCCATATGTTTCTGATACCGGCTCTTGAATTTGTCGACCCGGCCTGCCGTATCTACAAGCTTCATCTTGCCCGTGTAAAAAGGATGAGAGGTATGTGATATCTCAAGTTTCACGAGCGGGTATTCTTTCCCGTCATCCCAAACAACAGTTTCCTTTGTTCTGACTGTTGACTTTGAAATAAAGGAATAATCGTTCGACATATCCTTAAACACCACGAGCCTGTAATCCTTCGGATGAATGT
>CAYWHQ010000456.1:0-2642 GCA_964457665.1 uncultured Prolixibacteraceae bacterium
AACTCTGGTAGTTGATATTGTCCTTGATGATCTTCAGGCAATTCTCCCAGGCTTCAATCACATTCGTTTCCATTCACAAAAATACCTTGAAAGGTTTATAAAACTCTTTTTCGTCAGGTAATTGATTATCAAGGTTATGAATTTTGTCCGCAAGCCAAAATCCAGACAGAAAGACAAACAATATTCGGTTAACAAAATTTCAAAAAAAAAGTTTAAAAAAAAAATAAAAAGCTCTTGACATTCTAAAATCTTCCGTTAGCAGACTTAAAAACACATAAAGTGTTGAAAGCATTGAGCTTGTTTATAATGAAGATAATCAACCTTATGTCAAACTGATTGGATTGAAATGGAGTCGCAACTTAGAAATAATATAAATTATACTGCGTTATCATTCAGATATATAGAAAAATCAAGGGTTTGCTAAATTATTAACAAGACTGATTATACACAAGTGCTCAGGTGGTTTGTGACTCATTAATCAATTCATATACTTTAATATGTCCCCTTAACTTGTCTACGGCAGCTTTCGCGCTTCCCTTCCTGATATCGAAAACAATCATACACTCATTTTCAAATGATTGCGTAATAAATCCTGCGTATTGTTGCTTTAATATCCTCATAACCTGATTCATCTGATCGTACGAAAACCGTATCAGGTATCTCTCCGTGATGACTTTTTCCACGACTGTTCCTGCTTCCAGCGCCTCTCTGGCAGCAGTCCGGTATGCATTGATCAATCCGGGCACCCCCAGCTTCGTGCCTCCGAAGTACCGGATGACAACCACCAGAACGTCGGAAATACCTTTTGACAGAATCTGACCATAGATGGGCTTTCCGGCCGATCCGGCCGGCTCCCCGTCGTCGCTGAACCGGAATTTCTGATTCTCCTTTCCCAGCGCGTAGGCGAAGCAGTGATGATTGGCGTCATGATAGTCCTTCTTTATAGCATCCAGGTAGTTTTTTACCTCTGCTTCGCTGTTTACCGGATATACCACCCCGATGAACCGGCTGGCTCTGTCGCGGAATGTTGCGCGGCTGATGGCTGCAACAGAAAAATAGGTATCGCCAGATCCTTCCATACGGGCGAATTTACAATTCTTTTAATTTCGGTGTATCAAACGGGTGATATGAATTTGCATCAACTATATGACTGTTATCATGAAACGCTGTCCGCGCTTTACGACGAAAGGGAAGCGGAAGCGTTATTGATGATCGCAGCAGAATATCAGCTCGGACTTGACAGAATACATCTGCGGCTGAACCGGCACGATGAACTTCCGGATACACCTGCAACAGCTATTCTCGATATTCTGCAGGAGCTGAAAACCGGAAAACCTATACAATATATTATAGGATACACCTGGTTTGGGGGTTTAAAACTTGCCATCCGGCCAGGCATCCTCATCCCACGTCCCGAAACCGAAGAACTTTGCATCATGGCAGGCCGCGATATTGCCTCGCTTCCCCCAGGGTCGAACCTGCTCGACGCCGGGACTGGTTCAGGGTGTATTGCCATCTGGCTGAAGAAAAACTTCCCTGCCATGAATATCATGGCCGCTGATATCAGTCCCATTGCAATCAGTGTCGCCGGAGAGAATGCCGGAAAGGAAGCTTGCCCGGTGAGCTTTTTTGCCATGGACCTATTGACAGATTCTCCCGATCTGATCCCTTGTATGCTGGATGTTCTGATTTCAAATCCACCCTATATCCCCGAAGGAGAGAAACCTTTCCTGCACCCGAATGTCAGATGTTTTGAGCCGCCCGGGTCCCTTTTCGTTCCGGATGAAGATCCGCTCACATTCTACCGGGCTCTGTCACGCATTGCAGATGTAAAAGTCAAGGGTGGCGGGATTCTCTGGATGGAAGTTCATGAGCGCTTTGCCATGATGACAGCTGATTTCTTTCGCGCTTCGGGATACCCTGAGACAAAGATTTATAAGGATATACACGAAAAAAGCCGTTTTGTGAGGGCGGTGAAGCCTCAACGGAGAAGCGAAGCGATCTCCCGGTAAGTAAGGAACAGTTCACAGGCTCCAAAGGCATATGGCGCGATGTCGTATGGGCCGTAATAAAACCCAACTCCGTTGGCATTCAGAAAAAAATTCTGATTAGGCTTGATCTCATCTGTAAAGTAACCCGCCTCGGTTAGTTTCTGGTCGGCAGGAATGTTTTTGCTCATGTAAAGCTCTTTGGTAAGAAGGTTGGTCAAAGCCTCCTCATAGCCGGGTTTGAACAAATCATCCAGCAACAGCTGCTTCCCGCTCTCAATGTCAATAGCATATATGTCCTGCGTCTCCATGCCATGCGCCCCGCCGGTATAGGCATAGCTGAATACCGAATAGCACAGCCTGTTTCCTTCGTTGGATATGATCCGGACACCTTTAAGGAGATACCAGTTCATTATCCCGGCATCAGGATAGGACTGAAAGATCTCCTCGTTGCTCGACCTGTAGTTCTGAAAAAACTGGTCCCGCACACGGATGAGCAGAATATCCGGGTCCTTTGTGTAGCCGACAGTGGCATCAAAAGCCAGGCACATCTGTTTGCGGATGGTGTCTGATACCACTGCATTGCCCGATTCACCGGCAACTACCAATGTAAGGTTCAGAATACCCGCAGGGGATCCCTTCACATCTCTCAAT
>CAYWHQ010000457.1:0-2636 GCA_964457665.1 uncultured Prolixibacteraceae bacterium
GGGTAAAACCAGCAGAAAGGCGGCGATAAGCAGATAATCCTTACGTTTCATTATGTGGGTTATTTTTTCTTGTTCGGAGCCTCCAGCCCATAGCCTTTGATCCCGTCTTCACGCCGCAGCAGGAAGGCCAGGACGATGGCCGACAGGCCGAGTCCTGCGAAGACCAGCATGGGAACTGTGTAGTCGTAGATCGCGGTGGGATCGCCATCCTGAAGCCTGGCGGCCACACCGGGATTGACCGCTTCCAGTACCACGCCTATCAGCCATGGGAAGAACATCAGGCCTATGTTCTGTATGAAGAACACCAGCGCATAGGCGCTTCCCAGGTAACGCTCCTCCACGATCTTGGGAACCGACGGCCACATGGAAGCCGGGATGAGCGAAAAGGCAATACCCAGTACAATGATGGCAATCACGGCAATGGCGATATTCAGCGGCACGATGGCGAAGGTAAGATGCGCCAGGGTGAGGAGGGCCGATCCGAAGATCATGATGGTCGCCCCCTTGCCACGGGAATCCAGAAAATATCCGATGATGGGTGTCAGCAATATCGTCCCGATCGGCAGCAAGGCGGAAATATATCCTCCCACTTCGGCCGTCACGCCGAGTTTGTTCTGCATCATGTTAACAGCGTACTTGAGAAACGGGAAAACTCCCGAATAAAAGAGCACGCAGAGGAGCGAGATCAGGATAAAACCCCTGTTGGTAATGATCTTCCCGAGATCGCTGAGGTGAAACTCCTCGGTGGGATCTGCCCCCGTGGATGTATTCCCCGTTTGACGGTCGAGTTTACGATCCATGAAGGTATAGATAAGGAAGGTCAGGAAGCCGATGGAGATCAGCGCCAGACCGAGGTAGACCGGATTGAGCACATGGCCCTGAATCACACCGTCGGTCTCTTTATACCCGGCTATCACCGCGGAGAAGAAAAAGGCAATGGAAGCCCCGAGCCTGGCGGTAGCCAGCTGCATCCCCATGGCCAGGGCAAGTTCCTTTCCCCGGAACCATTTCACGATCGTGCGGGATGTGGTGATCCCTGCCATCTCCACACCGATACCGAAAATGGCATACCCAAGCGCAGCAACCTTGGCAGTGGCAGGCATCTCCGTCCAGAATGAATTGAAAAAGTCATATCCTGCACCACCGCCGGAAAAATAATCCGATAAACCATAGAGCTTGATCAGACCACCTGCAAGCATCACGACCGTAGCTGTAAGGCCGGTGAACCGGATACCCATCTTATCAAGGATGATGCCGGAGATAATAAGAAACCCGAGTACATTGAGCATATACTCCGATCCGGAAAAGAAGCCGTAATTGGCCGGAGACCACCGGTAAGGGGGCATCTCAAGCAGCGACTGAAGCGGTGCGATCATGTCGACAAAATAATAGGCCGATAACATGGTCAGCGACACCAGCGCGAGGGCAGTCCACCTGGCTCCTTTTGAGTCGCTCAGGATTTGTTGAACTTTTTCTGTCATGGGAATCAGTTTTAGGGCTTTGATGAATGAAAAGGAAAGCAAAACTATAAATAATCTCTCTATCTTTACCTCCCCAAACGGAATTCATGACAGGAAACACAGGGGTTGTCACCCGGAAATTACTGATAGTAGCCGCCACAAGGTTCGAGCTTGCTCCCATGCTGAAGGAACTCGGGGAGGGCAGGCAGCAGGGCCCGGAATTATGGCAATATCAATGGCACCGGACCCTGGCCGACGTGTTGATTACCGGTGTCGGGATGATGCTGACCGCTTTTCACCTGGGTCGCTATCTGGCCACCCATACCTGCGATATGGCTGTCAACGCCGGTATTGCCGGTGCATATACCCGGGACTTTCAGATCGGTGAGGTGGTGGAAGTTGTGCGCGACAATCTGCCGGAACTTGGCGTACAGGAAGGACACCGGTTCCTCACCCTGAAGGATCTGGGGCTGTCGGAAGCAGCTGAATTCCCTTTCACCGGCGCCAGAATGGTAAACGAACACGCGGCCAGGAGGGGGCCGCTGGAAGAGCTGAGAAAAGTCACCGGTAACACTGTCAATACGATCCGGTCTGACCCTGAGGGGATCCGTGCGCTGAGAAATCGCACCGGGGCCGACGTGGAATCGATGGAAGGCGCTGCTTTCCTGCATGCCTGCCTGATGGCTGAGATCCCGTCGATCCAGCTCCGTGCGGTTTCCAACTATGTGGATGTAAGAGACAAAACCCAATGGAACGTACCCCTTGCAATAGAAAACCTGAATAAAAAGATCATGGAAATTTTAACGGATCACCCGATAAGCCGCTGATCCGTTCCCCTGATAAGCATCAGATGACGACGACCCTTCCCATCCGGCTATATTTCTCGCCCTGTCCGAACGATACCTTTATTTTTGCACCGATCGTGCTGGGGTTGATCGACACGGAGGGCCTTTCGTTTGAAGTGACCCTCGGGGATGTGGAGTCGATGAACCGGCGTGCCATGGAAGGATCCCCCGACATGGTAAAGGTCAGTTATCACGCCTGGTATTACGTTCAGGCCTTCTATCACCTTCTCGACGCGGGCAGCGCTCTCGGGCGGGGGGTCGGACCCCTGCTGGTAGCCCGTGAACTGATCCCCGAAAAAGAGCTGGAACATGCTTCGATCGCCATACCGGG
>CAYWHQ010000458.1:0-2623 GCA_964457665.1 uncultured Prolixibacteraceae bacterium
GTTAACGCCCTGCCGGAAGAGATGCCTGCCATGCGCGACACCGCGGGAACACCTGCGATGCTGCCCGATACCATGAAGAAGGATTCATCGGCAGTTGCGGCTCCGGGAATCCCTGCAACCACCGATGACGGATACCCTTCGGCCGCTGAGCTGAAAGCCAACTTCCCCGCGTTCCGCGGGGTGGGAGGCCTCGGGATCGTTTACCATAAAAACCTGCCGGTCGACTGGGACGGCAAGAGCGGAAAAAACATCCGCTGGAAGAGTCCCGTTCCCCTGCCGGGCTTCAATTCACCGGTGATCTGGGGAGATCATATTTTTCTCACCGGCGCGAACGATCAGAAAAGGGAGGTCTATTGTTTCGATGCCGGCAATGGCAAACTCAGGTGGACAACCGAAATCAGGGATGTTCCGGGTTCCACGGGGCAGGTGCCCAAAGTGAACGGGGAGACCGGCCAGGCGGCCCCCTCGGTGGCCACCGACGGCCGGAGGGTCTACGCCATCTTTGCCAACGGCGATCTCGCGGCCCTCGACTTCAGCGGCAGGATCGTATGGTCGAAAAACATGGGATTTCCGAAAAACCATTACGGTCACTCCTCCTCCCTGCTGACCTGGCGTAACCTGCTGATCGTGCAATATGACCAGACCGGAAATGCAAGTGTGACGGCCTTTTACGCCGCGACCGGACAGGAGGCCTGGAAGGTGGTGCGGAATGTGCGGGTCTCATGGGCCTCGCCGATCCTGACCGGCACCGGTGACGATGCACAGCTGATCCTGGCCGCCGATCCGTACGTTATTTCCTATCAGCCATCCACCGGGAAGGAGCTATGGCGGAATGAATGCATCTCGGGGGAGGTAGGTCCCTCCTGCGCCTTCGGCGGCTCCACGGTGTACAGCGTAAACGACTACTCCAAATTAGCGGCCATCGATATCGGCTCGCCCGCTTCCCTGCGCTGGGAAGATGACGAAGACCTTTCCGATATCCCAAGTCCGGTAGCCACCAGCGACTTTCTATTTATGGTAACCACTTACGGGGCGCTTGTCTGCTACGACGCTGCTTCAGGAACGAAGCGCTGGGTGCATGAATTCGACCATCCGGTTTACGCCTCTCTGGTGATTGCCGAAGGAATGCTGTGGGTGCTGGCGAAAAACGGGACGATGCATATCCTCCGTGCCGGTGAAACCTACGAAGCCATTGCCAATCCCATGCTTGGAGAGGGATCGGTGTGTACCCCCGCTTTTTCCGACGGGCGGATCTTTATCAGGGGCGACAGGAATCTTTATTGCATCGGCAAATGAATCAACCACTGCTACCGGTCGTGGAAAAGATCCTCGCGCTCCATGGACGGGGGAAAGATGCCTGTATCCCCATTTTACAGTCGATTCAGCAGGAGTTCCATTACCTGCCGGAGGAGGCGCTGCGGTTGGTCTGTGAGAAAAGTGAGATCACCCCGGCACAGATCGCCGGCGTTTCGACCTTTTATTCACAATTCCGGCATGAACCTGCCGGGCAGCATATCATCCGTGTTTGCACCGGAACCGCCTGCCATGTCAAGGGGGCGGGATTTGTGTATGATGCTTTCCGAAGGGAGCTGAAGATCGGGGAGGGGAGAGATACCGATTCCAACGGGAAGTTCACGGTCGAAAAGGTGGCCTGTCTGGGCTGCTGTACCCTGGCCCCGGTGGTTCGGATCGACGGGGTGACTTACGGCCATGTGAACCCCGACAAGGTTTCCGGGATCCTGAAGGATTTTGCCTCCGGGAAGGCGCTGAATGCCCATACGCCGGATCGGGACAAACGACCTGCAAAAGTGCAGGGAGAACTGAGGATCGGGTTGGGTTCCTGTTGTATCGCAAGCGGAAGCGATGCGGTGAAGGCCGAACTCGACCGTGTTTTGGATGAAACCCGGATCCATGTAAATGTCAAGCAGGTAGGCTGCGTTGGCATCTGTAACCAGGTTCCGGTGCTGGAGGTTCTCAGACCTGGCTTTGAGACGGCTTATTATACTAAGATCAGACCCGAAGAGGTTCGCAGGATTGTGCTCGAACATTTCCGCCCGGAGGGCTTTTTCAACCGGCTGCGCTCCCATGCAGTCACCCTTGCCGACCGGTTTCTTGCCGATGGCCACCCGGCGCAGATCACCCGTTACGACGCCAATGAACGCGACACTCCCATCACCGCCTTTCTCGGACCACAGCTCTCACTGGCCACCAGCCGGAGGGGCAATCTCGATCCGCTCGATCTCGACGAATACAGGGAATCAGGAGGCTTCCGTGCCCTCGACCGCTGCCTCGGGATGGATCCGCTCCGGGTGATTGAGGAGATTGAATCGGGTGGACTGCGTGGCCGGGGAGGTGCAGGATTTCCCACCGGCAGGAAATGGCGGCTGGTGAAAGAGGCGCCGGGGGAGAAGAAATACATCATATGCAACGGAGATGAAGGAGACCCCGGCGCCTTCATGGACCGAATGCTGCTCGAGTCATACCCCTTCCGGATACTGGAAGGGATGCTGATTGCCGCTTACGCCACCGGAGCCACCGAAGGAATTCTCTATATCCGCGCCGAATACCCGCTGGCCATCGCAAGAATCCGCAAAGCAATCGAAATCCTCCAGGCCACCGCTCC
>CAYWHQ010000459.1:0-2621 GCA_964457665.1 uncultured Prolixibacteraceae bacterium
CGAATACGTCAACCTTGCCTATCATGGGATGAGAGCGAAAGATAAAAGCTTCAATACCAGCCTGAAAACTCAGCTTGACCCTGCCGTGGAGAAGGCAATGGTGGTACCGCAGGACCTCAGCAGAGTCATCCTCAATATCGTCAATAACGCATGTTACGCGGTAGATGAAAAATCCCGAAAAGGGATTTCCGGTTATGCCCCTGAAGTGCTGACCACCACCAAAAAAACAGGCGACAGGATCGAGATCAGGATCCGCGACAACGGAACAGGTATTCCCCAACATGTGCTTGAGAAGATCTTCAATCCCTTCTTTACCACGAAGCCTACGGGAAAGGGTACCGGGCTGGGGCTCTCGATGAGTTTCGATATCATCACACAGATTCACAAGGGGAAGCTGGAGGTACAGTCGAAAGATGGCGAGTTCACCGAATTCATCATCATCATCCCTGAAAAGCAATGAAACGAACCCTGGCTGTTGTTACCCTTTTTTGGATATGGTTCGCCCCGGCCGGGCAGACTGTCTTCAAGATCAACCAGTACAATGTTGCCTACAGAGGGGATGTCATGCCGGTATTCACCATGTTCACCAATGCCAGGATCAGCAAGACCCTGAGCATTACCGGATATTTTTATATCAATGCCTACCCGAAAGGCAGCTGGGGTGAAGGGCTGGCCGGGCTGAGCTATACTCCGGCCTCATGGGTCACCATAGGTTTTCTGGGAGGATTCCAGACCAATGAACCGAGAATCTGGCGAATATCTCCCATCCTGCTGCTGAACTACAAAAAATGGTCCTTTTTCGGGGGTTTTGAATTCGGAGGGGCCCGTTACCGTTGGGATGCAATGGGATTCTACCAGATAGGCGCCTTCCGGCTGGGCGGTGAATTCATCCGGTATTACAAGATGTATGCTGCAGGTCCGCGTGCAGAATTCACCTTCTGCAAAAAGCAACCGGTAACATTGTTTTACAGCTTTCTGTGGGACTGGACCTACGGACACCCTGCCCATATGTTCGGCATATATACCACTTTCGGCGGTTTGAGGCAGGGATGGGTGACCGATTGACGAAAAATTCTTTCACCCTCCATGGAAAAAGGAATTTGAAAAATCGGGAGAAAAGAGCTAAACCACAAAAAAAAGACGTATTTTCGCAGTGAGGAAAAACCAACCAAAAAGTCACAGATAACATGAAAACATTCAGTAAGTTTCCCGGCATTCACGGTCTGCTGATCCTCGTGAGCGCCATAATCCTTATCGGGTGCGGCGGAGCTGCCAACCAGGAGGACCAGGCCAACCAGCAAGCCGACTCCATTGCCAAAGAGATCGCACTTACCCCTGAACAACACAATCTGCTTTATTCCTTGCCAACACCTTTCGAGGTAACCATGCTCCTTGAAAAAGCCAAAGCCGGTTATATTTTCGACATTACCAATCCCCCTGACAATGTAACAAAATATGGCACCGAGGTTAAAAAAGCCCTGAACCTTGGCATTTACAGCGCCGACCTCAGTTACTCGGCTGTGTATAATCGTAGTGAGGAGACCGGAAAGTTTCTCGTCTGCACCCAGAAACTGGCTGATGAACTGGGCATCGCAGGTGTCTATGACCAGACATTGCTGGATAAAGTGAAAAAATATGAGAACAAAAAGGATTCACTGGTCAATCTCCTTAACAACGTGCTCTCCTCCACCAATGATTTCCTTTCGAAAAATAACAGGAACCAACTGGCAGTTCTGATCGCTGCCGGAGGTTTCGCCGAAGGGATGTTTCTGGCTACCTCACTGAACGAACTGGCCAAAGACAATCACCAGATCATCTCTGTGATCCTGGATCAGAAACCGACACTGGAAAAGTTGTTGACCATTCTCGGCGCATACCAGAACAGTGAGGAGTTGCTGAAAGTTTCCGCTGAACTGGCCAAACTTGAAAAGATCTTTACCGACTACGGTCTGGAAGCCGGAAAAGCTGTCCCCATGCAGAAAGCTGCAGAGATTGCCGATCTGGCAGAGAGCGTCCGGATCGTCTTTGCGGAATAACCGTTCTTTAGACTACCAGTCCACGGCCCCCGGAACAGTTTTTCCTGGGGGCTTTTTTTTATCTTTATTGTCAAATTCTTTCAATATGTCGGAACCAATCCTCATGGCGCTGGTGCAGCTTTTCGCTGTCGTATCAGCCACCGCGGGACGCAGGAACGGGGAGAAGTCCAGAATACTGCTGGAGTCGTACCTGCGTGAACACATTGCAGCATCTGAGCTGGAAGAATATCTCAAGCTTTATGACGAACTGATCTTTTTCCATACTCCAGACGACACACAGGATTTTCAAGCTATTCCCGGGGCGAAGGTTACGGAGATGTGCAGGAAGATCGCCAGAGATCTTCCATACAGCGACAGGCTCATCATCTTCATCCGCTATCTGGAGTTTGTCGGGGAATCCACTCCTCTTGATATAAGAGCTGAAGCCGAGTTGCTGAGGGTCCCCTTCAGCATAACCGCCGAGGATTTCCAGGGGATCATTACTTTCCTTGCCGACCCTGGAAGCACGGGTATCAGGCCTGAAAACCTGCTGGTAATAGATGGCGGCCAGCAGCAGTGCCATTTGCCGGAATCCTTGATCCACCA
>CAYWHQ010000460.1:0-2366 GCA_964457665.1 uncultured Prolixibacteraceae bacterium
CATGGTACCGATATGAGAATATTTCTATGTTTCTTTTTTTTACTTTACGCCTGGCTCCTTTCAGGTCAGCATTCCGGAACTGACCTGACGGATAAGATTGCGAGTCTCGAAAAGCAGGTCTGCCGTTTACCGTCACTCAGGCAGGATTCCTGCACCGATGGTTACGATGTGATTTATCACCGTTGTGTCTGGCAGGCTGATCCGGCAATCCGTTTCATCAGGGGATCGGTCTTCACCCTCTACAGGTCCCTTCAACCCATGCTCGACACCTTGTGTTTCAACTTATCCGATTCACTGGTGGTCGATTCGGTACGGTATCACAAATCGGCGGTTCCTTTTCAACATTCTGATGACCTGTTAAAGATTATTCTGCCGGCTCCACCGGGGATCAACACGATCGACTCGGTGACGGTTTTTTATAGCGGGGTTCCCCCTTCCACAGGTTTTGGATCTTTCAATACCGAATTGCATGACGGTATTCCGGTTATGTGGACTCTTTCACAGCCTTACGGCGCCAGCGATTGGTGGCCCTGCAAGAACAGTCTGACCGATAAAGCTGATTCAGTGGATGTTCATGTGGTAACACCTGCCGGATACCGGACGGCCGGAAACGGAGTGCTGGTATCAGAGATAATTGCAGGTAACGATATTGTCACCATCTGGAAACATCGTTATCCGGTTGCAACCTATCTTATTGCAATCGCCATCTCCAACTATGCGCGTTACGAACATGAAGTGATCACCGGAAACGGACCTGTTTCAGTACTTCAGTATGTTTACCCGGAGGACTCAGCAGCAGCGGCACAAAGAACACCAGGAATAATACCGGTGATGATCCTGTTTGATTCGCTTTTCGGGGAGTATCCGTTTTCATCTGAGAAATACGGTCAGTGCCAGATCAACTGGGGTGGAGGCATGGAGCACCAGACTTTTACCTTCATGGGTTCCTTCGACCACGAACTGATGTCGCACGAGCTGGCCCATTCCTGGTTCGGCAACAAGATCACGTGCGGAAGTTGGGAAGATATATGGTTGAACGAAGGATTTGCATCCTATCTGACCGGCCTGACCTATGAGCATATGTTCGACGGATACTGGTGGATGCCTTTCAAAAGAAACCGCCTTGCAAAAATAGTCAGCCAGCCCGGCGGGTCGGTCTGGTGCGATGATACCACGAGTGTGGACCGCATTTTTGACAGCCGGCTGAGTTATGCCAAAGGAGCTATGATCCTTCATCAGCTCCGGTGGATCATTGGCGACTCCTGCTTTTTTACCGCCCTTCGCAACTATCTCGCCGATCCGTTGCTGGCTTTCGGCTTTGCCCGTACCACCGACCTCATAGGACACCTTGAATCGGTTTATGCCGCAGATCTCTCCTGGTATTTCATCGACTGGTACAGAGGTGAGGGCTTCCCCTCCTACCAGATCACCTGGCATATGTCGGAAGATACACTGGTTTTAAAAGTCGGACAAACACAATCACACCCCTCCGTTGGTTTTTTCGCGTTACCTTTACCCTTCCGCTTCAAAGACCAGGATCATGATACACTGGTGAGGCTCAACCACACGTTTAGCGGGGAGACATTTGCCATTCCGCTCAACTTCACACCCGACTCGGTACTTTTTGATCCGGAACTCTGGCTCATCTCTTCCGGAAACACCGTGGCTTCCATCCGTGAACAAGCTTCCGGCAGGGTTTTCTCTTTGTACCCAAATCCTGTCAAGGACCATGTCGTGATAACATGTGCACCACAAACAGAAAAATTATCGCTTACATTGCATGATATCACCGGCCGTCTGATCCGGGAGTTTCGAGTGGAAGGTTGCGGCCCGTTCAGGATATCTCTTCAGGGATGCTCACCTGGATTATATCTGCTTCGCATCGGTGACGGGTTGTCGAAGGAATCCTTCAGACTGGTTATTCGTTGACACCGTTGATCACCACTGTCTGAAACGTCATTTTTCCTAATTTTGCGGTTCAACACGTTATTGCTTATGTATCTTATACGAACTCTTTCAGCAGTATTTTTATTTCTGCTGGCGCTCCCTGTGATAGCACAAAGGAATATCGATTTCGCAGAGCTGGATCTTGATGGGCTCTGGGAATTCAGGAAAGCAGGAACAATGGAGTGGATGCCAGCTTCCGTTCCGGGGTGTGTTCATCTGGACCTTATGCGTAATAAAAAAATTCCTGACCCCTATTTTCGTGATAACGAAGAAAAAGTACAATGGGTGGGCGAAACAGGATGGGAGTACCGGAAAGTTTTTCAATTTGACCAGAAAAACTTTGCATGGAGGAAGATCGAACTGCAATTCAGTGGCCTTGATACCTACGCCAATGTATACCTGAATGATTCGCTCATTCT
>CAYWHQ010000460.1:2376-2605 GCA_964457665.1 uncultured Prolixibacteraceae bacterium
GGCCGACAATATGTTCAGGGAATGGTTTGCCGATATTAAGCGGTTTCTCCGCCCTGGCACCAATACCCTGAAGGTGCAGTTTCCATCGGTAGTGAGTGAAAGCAAAGCAAGAGAGAAAATTTACATGCACCGGTTACCGGGAGGTGAACGGTCGTTCGTTCGGAAAGCTGCCTATCATTTCGGGTGGGACTGGGGGCCAAAACTGGTGACCATGGGTATCTGGAAGCCT
>CAYWHQ010000461.1:0-2600 GCA_964457665.1 uncultured Prolixibacteraceae bacterium
TCTGCCGGTGGTATTTCTCAGCCTTAAGGATGTCGGCGGATGGAGCGGGTTGCAGGAGAGCCTGTCACCCATCGTGGCAGGCAAAGGCTATGCCCCCGATACCTGGACGACCACCTGGAAATATACCGGTCATGCGGGATCCAATCCCATGGGCGTCGAATGGTATGGCATCCTTGCAGGCCTTGGATTTGTTCTTTCATTTGGTTACTGGTGCACAAACTTTCTCATTGTTCAGCGTGCCATGTCGGCCAATTCTATAACCGCTGCAAGAAACACGCCCCTGATCGGAGCCCTCCCGAAAATGCTGATTCCCTTTCTGATCATTATTCCGGGCATCGTTGCGCTGGTGCTGATGAACACACCGGACAGGAATTTTGCTCTTCCGCTCAACGAAGCCGGCCAGCCTATCTATGACTACACCATCATCATGCTGCTCAAACAATACCTTCCGGCCGGAGTGCTCGGCCTCGGTATAACCGCGCTGCTTGCCTCCTTCATGTCGGGCATGGCAGGCAATGTTTCCGCTTTCAACACGGTGTGGACCTACGACATCTACCAGAGCTATATACGCCAGGCCACAGGCGATAAGGCCGGCGACGACCGGCATTACCTCCTTGTAGGTCGTATGGCCACTGTTTTCGGGGTGCTCGTAAGTATTGCCGCAGCCTATCTGGCCAGCTTGTTTGGGAATATCATGGATTTCCTCCAGACCATCTTCTCCATGATCAATGCCCCGCTGTTTGCCGTCATCTTCCTCGGCATGTTCTGGAAAAGAACCACTGGTCACGCCGCCTTTACAGGACTACTCTCAGGCTTCTTCATAGCCCTGATCCATCACGGGCTCACATGGCCTGAAGGAGCTGATACACTCGTTAAAGGAGGCTGGATCTATCATCTGCACAGCTATCCGGTGGAGATGGCCCAGAACTTCTGGACCGCGATTTTTGCCTTCACGGCAAGCGCCCTTGTCACCATCATCCTCTCGTTTTGTACCTCGAAAATGAAGTCCGACGAGGAACTCAAAGGACTCGTCTACTCCCTTACACCCAAAATCCGGGAAGCAAATATTCCCTTTTATCGCCGTTCTGTCACACTGGCAGCCTTTATTCTGGCATTAGCCGTTTTACTTTCAATCATTTTCTGGTAATAGTGTATTATGGGAATCGACATTAAAATACCTATAGGACTGATGTTCAGTATACTGGGCATTCTCTTGACCATTTATGGATTTACCACGATGAGCGACAATACGATGTATGTCAAATCGCTGGGTATCAACATCAACCTCTGGTCGGGCGTGGCAATGATGGCATTTGGCGCCGGCATGCTCCTGTGGGCAAGATTTTCATCAAGATCAAAAACCTGAACCATGGTATCTTCCGTGTTCTATCATTCGCCGATCGGCTGGATGGAGATCCGAGCCAGTGAAAAAGGGATATGCGCAGTGCGTTTCACCTCCGGCAAAGGGCATAATTCCGGGAAATCGGCGCTTCTGGACAAATGCACCGACCAGATGAAAGCCTACTTCGGCCATGAACGGCACGGTTTCAGGATCAGGCTCGATCTGGAGGGGACCGAATTCCAGTTAAAAGTCTGGAAGGAACTCCGTAAAATATCGTTCGGAAAAACCATTACCTATGCTTCCCTGGCAGGCAGACTTGGAGATGAAAAACTGGTTCGCGCCGTTGGGCATGCGGTTGGGCAAAATCCGGTACCGATACTCATTCCCTGCCACCGCGTAATTGGCAGTGATCTTAAACTCGTAGGATATTCCGGAGGACTGGAAAAGAAGAAATGGTTGCTGGAGCATGAACATGCCTTTCCGCAGATGGATCTTTTCTACCATTGAGATTTATCTTGCGATGATGAAGAACTGCCGGTCATTATTACCATTCTTTTCGTGCTTATTGTTTCTTTCGTTCCCTTTGCATTCCCATTGTCAGAATTCCGGAGCCGAACCGGCCCTGAGCAGGGAGGCCATCGGGGAGGCGCTCCGTACACTCAGGCTGAAGGGTGAAATGCCACTATTTTCCTTTCTTCTTGACGGCAATCTCCACCAATCCTCCGAAGCTGTTAAAGCTGAACATGATACACTTTCTGGATTTCTTATCGACACCTCCATGCTGATCACAGTCCATACCGATTCCTCATTTCTGACCGGGACCAGGTTCATTGTCAGGTTTGACAATAAAGGAGTTCGTGAAAGGATTATCGAAAATCTTGTTCCATCCGGAGAAGACCCCGGCAAAGTGTACATTACGGCTGCTGGTACGAAGGAATGGCCGCAGTACCTGTGCCGGTCCCGAATATACAGACCGGGGTACGGCCCTGTGGGAGTCGTCCTGCCCGATAATGAATGGCACCTGGGATTCGCGAGCATGCCTTGGAACGACTCCACCTCTTTAACCTCATTGGCAAGAAGAATAAAGCGCGATAACGACCGAAGTAAAATTGACCGCTGGGCTGTGACACTCCTTCCGGAGGGCTGGGTTGAGTTCAGCCTCTGGTTCGAATCTCACCCTGGCACATGGCATGATGGGCTGGCACTGATGTTCCGTGAACGATGGCTGTACGATATGCCCGTATTCAGCGACACTCTG
>CAYWHQ010000462.1:0-2599 GCA_964457665.1 uncultured Prolixibacteraceae bacterium
CGCCAGCAGGTAGCAGAATGCCTTGCGGTTCGACCTGCCCACTCTCCCCCGCAGCTGGTGCAGGTCACTCAATCCGTAATGATGCGCTTCGTTGATCAGAATGGTATTCACGTTCGGGATGTCAAGTCCCGACTCAATAATAGTAGTCGCCACCAGCACATCATACTCCCCGTCGATAAAATCCACCATCACCTTTTCCAGCTTCCCGCCCTCCATCTGACCGTGGGCCACAGCAACCCTGCAGCGGGGAACCGACCGTTGTATCATCCCTGCCAGCTCCATGATATTCTGGATCCGGGTGGTAACGAAAAAGACCTGCCCTCCCCTTGAAATCTCTGCCACCACCGCTTCACGGATCACCTCCTCGCCGAAGGGATGGATCTCGGTCTGAACCGGGAACCGGTTGGGCGGTGGCGTATTGATTACCGAAAGATCGCGTGCCCCCATCAGGGAGAACTGCAGGGTACGTGGAATCGGGGTTGCCGTCAGGGTAAGCGTGTCGATATTGGTCTTCAGATGACGGATCTTCTCCTTTGCCGACACCCCGAACTTCTGCTCCTCGTCGATGATGAGCAGTCCGAGGTTCCTGAACTGCACATCCTTGCTGAGAAGGCGATGCGTCCCGATCAGAATGTCGACCTTCCCGGCAAGGGTGTCAGCAAGGATCTTCGTTCGTTCCTTTACCGACTTGAAACGGCTGATATACTCAACCTTGCAGGGAAAATCGCTCAGGCGGTCGGAAAATGTCTTGTAATGCTGCAGGGCCAGAATGGTGGTTGGTACAAGGATAGCCACCTGACGGCTTTCAGCTGCCATTTTAAAGGCAGCCCTGACGGCGATCTCGGTTTTCCCGAACCCGACATCCCCGCAGATCAGCCTGTCCATTGGAAAGGGCTGCTGCATATCCTTTTTCACATCATGGGTGGCCCTGATCTGATCAGGAGTGTCCTCGTATATGAAAGAGGCCTCCAGCTCAGTCTGAAGATAGGTGTCGGGCATGCAGGCATGTCCCTGCGAGGCCCGGCGCTCCGCATATAACCGGATAAGCTCCCTGGCAATATCCTTGACGCGGCTTTTGGTGCGGCTCTTCAACTTTGACCAGCTCCCAGAGCCAAGCCGGTTCAGAACGGGGGGTGTACCCTCTTTCCCCGTATATCTTGATATCCGGTGTAATGAATGAATGCTGACATACAAGATGTCGTCGTTCCTATAAATCAGCCGGATGGCTTCCTGCTCCCGGCCATTGTTGCTGATCTTCTCCAGACCGTCAAAACGGCCCACCCCGTGGTCGATATGCGTCACATAATCACCCGGCTGAAGATTGTAAAGCTCTTTCAGCGTCAGCGCCTCTTTGCCCGAATAACCGTCGGCCAGGTGATACTTGTGATAACGGTCGAAGATCTGGTGGTCGGTGTAGCAGGCAACCTTTCGGTCGCGGTCAATAAAACCTTCGTGCAGCGAAAAATTCAGGATAACGGTCTGACGTAAGGGCAACGGATCCGTCTCTGTGGCCGGAGAGGATGAAATCCGTGAATCTAAAGCTTCGAACGACATGGCCAGGATCTCCCTGAGCCGGTCGGTCTGCCTGGAAGTGTCGGCAAGCAGGAAAGTCCGGTATCCTTGTTCTGAATTTCTCTTCAGATCCTCTGTCAGCAAACCGAAATTCTTATGAAAGGCCGGTTGAGGAACTGTTTGAAAAGAAATGGACTGAACTGTTTTAAATAAGGGCTGACTGCCCCATTCAATGGTTGAAAAACCAAGCAGTGACCGCATAAGGTCACTGCCCCTGAACCCTGCATTTTCGCCGGATTGCCTGTCAAGCATATCAGAGATTAGCCTCGTCTCCTCAAGCCAAAGGGTGGCGTTATCCGGCAAGAACCCAAACACCGGTTCATACTGGTGTTCTTTTTCGCTGTTGAACCGGGTATCAGGGATGATGGTAACAGCGGCCTTCTTTTCGACCGACAATTGGGTTGCCGGTTCGAACGTACGGATCGATCCGATCTCGTCTCCCCTGAATTCAATCCGGTAAGGATGATCACTGCTGAAGGAATAGACGTCGATCAGTCCCCCGCGCAGAGAGAATTGCCCTGGTTCGATGACAAAGTCGGTCCGCTCGAACTCGTATTCGACCAGCAGGTCAAGGATAAAGTCCATATTGACCTTTTCCCCCACCGAAAGCCTCAGCGTGTTCTTCTCCAGATGATTTTTCTTCAGAACCATCTCGGCGACGGCTTCGGGATAGGTGACAAAAACACCGCGCTTCGACCTGCCTCCCAACCTTGTCAGCACTTCGGTGCGTGAAAGAAGCCCGTGATTGTCCTTATGGCCCGAAAGTTTCCCTTTCCGGAAGGAGGAGGGAAAGAAAAGTACCGCCTTCTCCTCAGGAGGTTTGTTTCGATCATCAAGTATCACCTCCAGATCGTTGAAAAAATAGGCAGCCGACTCACGGTCAGGAATGATCACCACATGTACTCCCCGTTTCCGCCTGAAGACCGAGGCGATCACCAATGGCTTGAGGGACCCGGTGATCCCTTTCAGAAAGAGACGATACCGGCGATGGGCAATCTCTCCGTCAGGGCTGTCTGCGAAGGACTGC
>CAYWHQ010000463.1:0-2598 GCA_964457665.1 uncultured Prolixibacteraceae bacterium
AACCTGGATCTCCTCAATCTCAATGTGCGGCCTGTCGTACTTTCTTTTTTTCATCCCGCTGTAGGCCGGGGCACTCAGTACATGCTGAAAGGTACTGGTTCCGCTGCTGTCCGACAGCGCCACGTCAAAAATCCTGACCTGGGGATTCTGCCGGTATTTCCCTGCAAGGTGCCGATACATGCCGGGAATAGGTTCAAAACCGAACATCGTGCCTTCCGGGGCATGCCGGATCATCAGGTCGAGGATCTCCCCTTTGTGACAACCGACATCAACGCAACAGGAACCTGGATGGAGAGCATGCCGGAGAATCTTCCTCGTACAGGCATCATACTGCTGATTGCGGGTAATATGGATGTGCAGTATCCCGAGGAGTCGTTTGAGTATTTCTTTCATCCGCGGCAAAGATAATTGTTATTCAGGAAATTTCACTATTTTTGCAGCCCTTTTCAACAAACACGGTTTTTCTTTATGGCAACAACAGCAGATATCAGGAACGGCCTGGTGATCGATTTTAACAATGATCTTTACGCGATCGTGGAGTTTCAACATGTCAAACCCGGGAAAGGAGCAGCCTTCGTTCGGACCAAACTGAAGAACATCAAAACCGGGAGGGTCATTCCCTATACCTTCGACGCCGGCGTGAAAATTGATATTGCCCGTGTGGAACGCCGCCCATACCAGTATCTCTACAAGGACGACAGCGGTTTCCACTTCATGCATATGGAGACCTTTGAACAGGTTTTTATTGCGGAAGAACTGATCAATGCCCCGCAGTTCCTGAAAGAGTCTCAAAACTGTGAAATCGTATTTCATGCCGACACCGAATCGGCCCTGTATTGCGAACTGCCCCCGTTTGTCGAACTGAAAATAACCTACACCGAGCCCGGGCTGCGTGGAAATACTGCCACAAACACCCTGAAACCGGCCACCGTCGAAACCGGCGCCACCGTAAGGATCCCTCTCTTCATCGAGGCCGGCGAGACCATCAGGGTGGATACCCGTACCGGAGACTATTCTGAAAGGGTGAAAGGATAAATCAATAGTCATCTTCCCATGCGTTTTCCTGCCCCTTTACCTCTGTCTGAGGTTGCTGCCCTCACCGGTGCAAAAATGATCGGAGATCCATCCTTTCCGGTTAACGGGATCAATGAGATACACATGGTGACCCACGGCGACCTGACCTTTGTCGATCACCCGAAGTATTACCAGAAGGCCCTTCATTCAGCAGCCACCACGATCCTCATCAATAAGGAGGTGGAGTGTCCGCCGGGCAAAGCGCTGCTGATCCACGAACGGCCATTCGACGCATATGTATTGCTGGCCAGGCGATTCATGCCGTTCGAAAAGGCGGTGGGAGCCATCAGTCCATCTGCCAGCATCGGCGAGGGCACCATCATCCAACCCGGTGCTTTTATAGGGAATCATGTGCAAATCGGGAAGAACTGCCTCATCCATGCCAATGTATCGGTGTACGATCATACCATCATCGGCGATGATTGTATTATCCACTCCGGCGCTGTTCTGGGAGCCGACGCATTCTATTTCCAGCGCCGGCCGGAAGGATGGAAAAAGCTCGAGTCGTGCGGCAGGGTCGTCATAGGCCACAGGGTTGAGATCGGGGCGGCGACCACGATCGATAAAGGTGTTTCGGGAGATACCGTCATTGGCGACGGGACCAAACTCGACAACCATGTCCAGATCGGGCATGACACACAGATCGGGCTCAACTGCCTGATCGGGGCCCATTGCGCCATCGCAGGGGTGACCCGCCTTGAGGATGATGTGATCCTCTGGGCACGGGTATCGGTGAACAAAGATCTGGTGATCGGTAAAAAAGCCGTGGTGCTGGCCATGTCGGGCGTGGATAAATCACTCGAAGGTGGCCGGACGTACTGGGGCGTACCTGCTGATGATCCCCGGAAAAAATGGAAAGAGATAGCAGCCGTAAAACAACTGCCTGCCCTGATCGGGAAACTTAAGCCCTGAGCTCCTCACCGCCTTGCTTTATTGACGGTTCCGGCTTTTCGCCGGCTTTGCCAGAGAATCCCGAATGATAAAGGTCAAACGCCACCAGAACGGCCATAAACCCCCACACAGGAACCGACGCCTTGTCGGTATCGAGAAAATTATTCATGATGCCATGGGCAAAATAGGTGATCAGTCCAATAAGAATCCCCAGGCTCAGTACCCGGGCCTCCCGAACCGGTGAGTGTTTAAAAACCCTGATTGAAGTATAGATCACGTACCCGAGAATCAACAGGATGAACAGCAAACCCGGAAGACCCTGTTCGGCCAGCGGGCCGATATACTCACTGTGCGCATTGCCCCGGTCGCCCGCATTGGTACTGATCAGCGTCTTCTCAACTGATCGCTGGTAAGGTCCGTACTCAAACTGATAGGTACCCGGGCCAAAACCAAATACAGGTCTGTCGAGAAACATCCGGATGGCCGATTGCCAGCGGTTGATCCGCTCAAGATTTGAATCGTCGGTTGAGATATTGGAGATAGAGCGGACATGCTCTACAAAGTTGGCAGAAGAATCCTGCTTGTTCTTCTCCAGATAGTCAATGATCTCGAATTGAAAGAGATAAAAAAGCA
>CAYWHQ010000464.1:0-2597 GCA_964457665.1 uncultured Prolixibacteraceae bacterium
ATCATTGAAAGAATCCAACCGTTTGCAGGGCGATGATTACATAAGGAAGGTCCATAAAATCGGTTGTTACATCTCGTTGTCGTCAGACTGGGAGGACCAACATTTTGATTTCACCAATGATGAGATCGAATTCCTTGCTGAAGATGAGCATGATCGATGGATGAGAGAACGACTCGGTGCCGGATGGACCTATGGCGGGACAAAAGATATCGACAGAAAAATCTCACCCTTTCTTAAACCATATCACGAACTACCAGAAGACATTAAGGATATTGACCGGGAATCAATCAGGAGGATTCCTGAAGTCTTATCGAGGATTGATATGAAAATATCCAGGTTCCCAGAAGTCTGCCAGAGATGATCACCGAAGATGTTCACTGGAAAATGGAGATGCCGTACAGGCACCCTCCACTTCTGCAACGGTTTGATCTGCTACAAACCATGTAAAAATGATCGGTATGGTTCGACTCTTTATCGATTAGATCTCTTCTTTCTGCGATTTCTTTCAGGATTTGTTTTTCCTGGCTCATTCGAATAAGGAATTAGGGTAATAGTTATTAGATAGTATTTCTCGAACCATCCATTACAAAATACCCGGATCCCCCTGGCAGATGAATGCCCCCCAATCCCCGGGATGTGGATACCTCTTCCGGAGCTCAAGCTGGGCTTCCCGGAGAGCATCAGCTTTCGGGGTTCCTGCAAGTATTCTCCGATAAAAGTCGACCATCAGTTCCTGGGTTGCCTGATCGGGCACTTTCCAGAGGCTCATGATGAGTGTCTTTGTACCGGCAAGCGCGAATGCCCGGCGAAGACCGAACACCCCTTCACCTGTCTTGACATCGCCCACCCCCGTTTCACAAGCTGATAATACTGCCAGGGTAGTATTGGAGAGATCAAGTCCGGACACATCTTCTGCCGTGAGAATCCCATCTTCCGCTTCAGGAGGTAACTCTCCCTTCTTGAGCCAGGTATTAACGCCGGCAAGTGCCAGGCCGGACCGGAGCATCGGGTTCTCCATCCCACGGCCCGATAAGCGCTGCACCCCGGCGTCCCCAAAGAGACCAAGAGTTTGCCCGAGTTCTTGACCGGTAATCTCCTGGTCGGTCAGGAAAAAGCCATGCGTGGCTATATGAAAGATGAGCGGGGATGAGAGCGATTTTATCCTGGCTTCGAGAGCATCTTCTTCGAGCAATGGTATGATGCCAAGAAGCTCGCCAATGTGTTTTCCTTCCACCATGGTGCCCGGCAATGGTTGAAAATACACGGAACTTCGTGAGAAATCACGTGATATCCTTCCTGCGACTAATGCAGATGCAGGTTTTTTCTGGCTCATTCTAGATTTCAAATTAAAGTCCGGGGAGGCCATGACCATGGCTTCACCAGGTTTCCCGGGTATCTGAACGGTAAACCGCAGCACATCGCGGCCGACGCCTACATAGTGGATCCGGTAGTGATCGACAAGGTATCCGCCATCCGGAGTGGGGATGACCTCGAAGGGAATGGTAGAGAGCTGGCTGTCGGGTGCAATGATGAGCTGGGGATTGTTGCCGAGTGCACCCCGGATTGGGTCAATGAGTGCAGAATAGAGGGAGAGGCCGGCCTCTCTCTCAAATTCCTGGAGTGCTGTCTCCGGGACTGCCCCAAGGTCACGGTGAGACCGTGGTTCCTCATCGTTTTGTTTCTTCGCGAAAAAATTCGATAGTATGCCGGGTTTCTCCTCCTGAATACCATCCGAGGGCGCCCTGCCTTCATCCGTGAGCTTGGATTTGTAGCTGGCAATGAACCGGTCGATCTGGTCTGCCTCACCAAGATCGATCAACGTGATATGATCCGGTTCACCGGAAGGGAGCACAAAGGCACAGTATCTTGCCGGTTTCCACTGTCGTTCCCCCCGGGCGGGAATGGCGGTAAAATCGAATACATCGTATCGGAAGAACTCAAGCAGTGCACTCCCCGGTGGGAGGGTATGGGCAATCACCGTGAGGTCAGCGATGCGGAACTGCTGTTCCAGCTTGATCTCAGGGACCTGACGGGCGAGATCCTGCTCCAGGCGTTCTTTCTCTGCATTCCATTCCGAAAGCAGCCGGTGATATGCCTCCACTCCTTCCCTTCCCGGTCCGGCCTGGGTCTTCTGGGCGATCTGCCTGCGAAGGAGGGTGAACTGGTCCATGCGGTCCCGCAGATGGGGATACTTCCCGCTGAGGATGGCATCCCGCTGCGCAGCAAGGGCTTCAGCCGTGATAGCCTTCCGTTTGAGGACGAGGTTCAGTGCAGCCTGAACTGCGGCGGGTGACTGCGGGAAGTACCTGAATACCAGGGAGAGAAAAATATCTGTATGTGACCGAATGGATGAGAGGTATGCCAGCCGCTGGTCTTCAGAACCGATGGAAAAAACCTGCCCGATCATCTTGTCATCAATCATGGCAGCAGTAGCCATCAGTTCAAGAGCCTGGTCGGCTCGACCGGTGGCTGCAAACAACCCTGCGAGGTTGTTCAGGCTGGTGGCATACGAGGGATGGTCCTCGCCCAGCGCCTTTTTCCATATCTGCAGGGCCTGCTGGTAGAGGGGTTCGGCCTTCTCATACGCGCCCATCGAA
>CAYWHQ010000465.1:0-2594 GCA_964457665.1 uncultured Prolixibacteraceae bacterium
TGTTTTGTGATTAAAAAAACCTTTTTAAATTTGTAAACAGACTAAATACATATATCAATAATTTAATAACATTTTATGAAACGACTCAGTACCCTGTCAGCAGCATTCCTGCTGCCATTATTGACATGGGCAAGCGAAGCAGACCTGGCTATTCCGGAGCTTACAGCTGCCCAGAACCACCTGTTGTATACAGGATTTGTTATCATCCTGTTAGGTATGCTTTTCGGTTACCATCAGTACACGAAAGTCAAAAAACTAAGGGCACATCAGTCGATGCTGGATGTAGCACAGGTAATATTTGAAACCTGCAAGACCTATCTGATCCAGCAGGGAAAATTTCTGTTCCTGCTTTTCGTGATCATCGGTCTGAGCATTGCCTTCTATTTCGGGTTCCTCGAGCAGATGGCTGTCAGCGGAGTATTGCTGATCCTGGCCTGGACGGTGGTTGGTATTCTTGGATCCTATGGTGTTGCCTGGTTTGGTATCCGGATGAACACGCTTGCCAACAGCCGCATGGCCTTTGCATCCCTGGAGCGGAAGCCTCTGAAATTACTGAATATCCCGCTGAATGCGGGTATGAGTATCGGCGTGATGTTGATCTGTGTGGAGCTGATCATGATGCTCATCATCCTGCTTTTCGTACCACGGGAGTATGCAGGCGCCAGTTTCATCGGATTCGCGATCGGGGAGTCGCTCGGCGCCGCCGCCCTCAGGATCGCCGGAGGGATCTTTACCAAGATTGCGGATATTGGTTCGGATCTCATGAAGGTTGTCTTCAAGATCAAGGAGGACGATCCGAGAAATCCCGGTGTTATCGCTGACTGTACGGGCGACAATGCCGGCGACAGCGTCGGGCCTACTGCCGATGGTTTTGAAACATATGGTGTGACTGGTGTTGCACTGATCAGTTTCATTGTGCTCGCGGTGGGTTTTGTACCGGGGATGGATGAAACCACCCGCATCATGTACCAGACCATCATGCTTACATGGATCTTTGTAATGCGTATCCTGATGGTATTCACCTCGATCGGTGCCTATTACATCAACCGGTTCCTGAGCAACTTTCTATACAGCAAGAAAGATGATTTCGACTTTGAGAAACCGCTCACCAATCTGGTATGGATCACATCAATCCTCTCGATCATTGTCACTTTCATTGCCAGCTACTGGCAACTGAGTCATCTTCCGAACGACCTTTGGCTTACTCTTTCGATCATAATCAGCTGCGGAACCCTTGGCGCAGCGCTGATCCCTGAATTCACAAAGATATTCACCAGTCCCAAGTCCAAGCACGTAGCCGAAGTAGTCACGGCCAGCCGTGAGGGGGGCTCCTCCCTGACCATCCTGTCAGGCCTGGTAGCCGGCAACTTCAGTGCTTTCTGGAAAGGCATGGTCTTTCTGCTGCTGATGTTCATCGCTTACCTTGCCAGTAAGAACGGGCTTGATCTCTTCATGAGCTATCCGGCGATATTTGCATTCGGGCTGGTAGCATTCGGTTTTCTGGGAATGGGGCCAGTCACGATAGCTGTTGACAGTTATGGACCGGTTACCGACAACGCACAATCGGTCTATGAACTTTCGCTCATCGAGGAGAACAAGGAGAAGGCGGAGAAGGAGATCGAAACCGGCTTCGGATTCAAACCCGATTTCGGGAAGGCCAAGCATTACCTGGAGGCCAATGATGGGGCTGGCAACACTTTCAAGGCAACTGCCAAACCGGTATTGATCGGAACTGCCGTTGTCGGGGCCACTACCATGATCTTTTCGCTTATCCTGATCATCCAGAAGAGTTTTGGTATCGAACCCGAACAGATCCTGAATATTCTGAACCCATACACGATTCTTGGTTTTCTGACCGGCGGAGCTGTGATCTACTGGTTTACGGGAGCCTCCATACAGGCTGTTACCACAGGCGCATACCGTGCCGTAGAATATATCAAGCGTAATATCCGGCTCGACGAGAACGCTGAGAAGAAAGCCTCTACGGAGAAATCAAAAGAGGTGGTTAAAATCTGCACTCAATACGCCCAGACCGGGATGCTCAATATCTTCATCGTAATCTTCTCTTTTGCACTTGGCATTGCTTTTCTGTCGGGTTACAGGGATCTCGGATCGGAAATACCCTCCATTCGTTATGCCGCTGCCTCCTTTTTCGTGGCATACCTCATTTCCATCGCTGTATTCGGGCTATTCCAGGCAGTTTTTATGGCCAATGCAGGAGGCGCCTGGGATAATGCCAAGAAGGTGGTGGAAGTTGACCTCAAGGAGAAGGGCACGGATCTTCATGCCGCAACCGTTGTAGGTGACACCGTGGGCGATCCCTTTAAGGATACCTCCTCGGTTGCCCTGAATCCCATCATCAAATTCACTACCCTGTTCGGATTGCTCGCCATGGAGATCGCCATTTCCGATCATTTCTTTCAGGTAGCGCCTTACGTAGGCGTTGTCTTCCTGGCCATTGCCCTATTCTTCGTTTACCGTTCCTTCTATGGCATGAGAATCAGGAAATAGCCACTTGTTCGCCAACCCCGAACCTCCTTTCCTACCTCATCGGGATATGAAAGGAGGTTTTTTTTTCACCCCGGGCAACCATC
>CAYWHQ010000466.1:0-2580 GCA_964457665.1 uncultured Prolixibacteraceae bacterium
ATTGACCTATATCTGGTCGCCCGACACCCGGACAGTACCGCTTTTCATCGGGACGGATGACGGAGCCAAGGTGTTTTTTAACAACCGGTTGATATACAGGTACCTGGGTGTTCGTGTAGCCGAGCCTGACCAGATAAAACTGGAACTGATGATGAAACCTGGGTGGAATAAACTTCTGCTGAAGATTGAAAATAATCTTGGCGGTTACGGTTTTTACGCGCGCATTCCCGATTACAAAGGCAGTCTGGTCATCAGTGCCGATCAAATTTTTGCCGAATGAATGAAAAGCACATATGGTTGATGGCCTTTTTCATCCAGTTTATGGTTTACACCGGGCTGGCTCAGCAGCATTCACCAAGACCGGTTATGGTCATACCGGATTCCTTTTGCATCTCTGCCCAGGAAAACAAGCTACACCGGATGATCAATGAATATCGCCGGCGTTTCAATCTTCCACCTATTCCCCTTTCCCGGGCGCTTTGTTTTTTGGCATCAGTTCATGTAAGAGATCTCTGTGCCTACACTCCTGAGGAGCCCTGTAATCTTCATTCCTGGTCGGTTCACGGGCCATGGAAACCTTTCTGCTATCCTGCTGATGAAAACAAAAAGAACTCTGTATGGGACAAGCCCGGGGAGATCACCGGATATCCCGGGAAGGGGTATGAGATCGTTTACTGGGAAAATAACGAGGTGGTGATCGACAGCATTATCGCGGAATGGAGATCGGTCTCCTATTTCAACAGTTTTTTAACCAATACCGGCAGGTGGCAGGATAAGAAGTGGGAAGCGATCGGAATAGGAATCTTCCAGAACTATGCAGCAGCATGGTTCGGTGAGGCCACCGATCTGTCCGGCAGACCTTATGTTTGCGGGGAAAAGCCTCCGGTCCCGACCACCGATACCGTGAAGGCCAGGAAAGTGGAAACGGCATCCGGCCGTTTTTATCTTATTGTAAAGGGCTGGATCACGGAAAGTGAAGCAAAACGACAACTTCCCATTGTCAGGGAGAACGGTTACCCGGATGCAAAGATCCTGCTTCATGACAATAAAGTCAGGATCTCGGTCTACGAGACAAACAGCAAGGCGGATGCTGACAGCAACCTGAGGATTATCCGTAAAAAATACAAGGATGCCTGGATTCTGAAGTATTAATCAGCCATATCCTTCACACACCTGAATCCCACGGTCGCATTGCGGTCGAGGGAAGGTGCTATGAGCAGCAGCATTTCGGGATGATCGGCAGGCAAAGGACCTCCGGTGACATACCAGATGCTGCTGGTGGGGTGGTAAAAACTTCCTCCCCTCAGGATGGAGAAGTGGTAAGATCCGTTATCGTACTCATCAGCCATAAGCTGCCATACATTCCCGATCATGTCTTTGACACCGAACGGACTTGCACCCATCGGGTAGGAATCAACCGGGGTGGAGTAGTTAAGGTTGTAATTGCATTTTGAAGAATCGAGGACATTACCCCAGGGGTACTTTCTAAAATCATTTCCCTGTGCGGCATATTGCCATTCCATCTCTTCCGGCAGACGTTTACCTGCCCAGTCAGCATATGCCTTTGCATCCTGCCGGCTGATCCAGACTACCGGCAATTTTTCCGAACCTGCCGGGGGTCTGCCTGATTCCCAGTGCCGAAGAAAATTGGAAGAATCGTCGGGCTGATATCCGGTTTGATTGAGAAATGATTCAAAATCTCCGTTGGTAACCGGGTATTCATCCATAAAGAAACCTTTCATTTCGACTTCCATGGTGTCGCGGAAGTCGGGAAATGCGATAAACGGATCAAGCGTGGAGGGATCGCGGCGGGTATACCAGGGGAATTTCCCGGCAGGGATCCGTACCATGTTTGCGGGCGTTTTTCTGGCCGGGGCTGTCCGTACCATTGTACTTGTTTTCCTGGGACCCGGATCCCCTGGCCGGATCACCCTTTCATCCAGTAATGATTTTCCTTCGAACAACTGGATCACAATCTTGGTCAGCGACTGTGACGAGATACCCGGGAATGGGATCTGGCAACCGGAAGACGGGAAACGGATCCCTTTGTTGGAATAGGATGGATTGCCATGGGTTATTACGATTTCGTCGCCGGAATCTGCGGATACAAACAGACTATCAGCTGTGGTTCTTACCATCAGGAGAGAAGGGAATGCTGCGACGCAGCCGGGTTGGCCTTCGCGGCGGGTATTGAGCCAGGTGCGGCTGAAGGATTCAATTTTAACGGGGATGAGGAGTTTCCCGTTTGATCTGGAGGGTTCGATCTCCTGATGATTCCACAGATCAATCCAGTGAAAACTGTATTCGCTTCCGGATGCATTACCGGTTAATGTTTCCATTGTTTCGAACAGGTAGCCGGAAAAGCCTTCAGGCTTCAGGCTCAGGATGGTGAAGAGGTATTTCTCCTTAGATTTCCAGCGGTTGACGTACACCGAGTCGGTCAAGGTCGGCACCAAAGGCATCCAGTCTGACTGATGAAACAGATGGTCGTTTTCGCGCAGTAATTTGGTGGTTCTGCCCATGAACCTGAATTCTTCATTTATCCATTCAGGCCTGCCGGGCCGCATCGTATTGACCTCC
>CAYWHQ010000467.1:0-2563 GCA_964457665.1 uncultured Prolixibacteraceae bacterium
GGTGAGCATACGGTATCGCTATTTGAGAAAGGGCTGGAACTGAAGTTTTTGCGTGCAGGGGTATATGAAATCATACTTTCGGGAAAAGATGAGACGCGCAGCACAAGGTTTGTTAAAATTCCCTGAATTCGCCGGTTGACGATTATTGGATCATATTGTAAAGATCATGAAATCAGCTGTTTTGATTTTGCTGTTGGTAATAAATACCCAGGGATGGACACAGGATCTCCGGAAGGTAGAACAGTATCTGCGGATCGATGCTACTCATGACGATCCGATATACACCACCTATGCAGCTTCTGTCCGCAGGTCAAGAATGTACGGTGATAAGGCCTATAAAATGGATTACTATTCCGGATGCAGGCCTGTCACCTATTCCAGCGACCAGGCCGGTTCAATGTATTGTATCTGGAAAGTGAATGAGGTGGCGGTTATGAATACACGGGAGTATTTCAAACCTCCGGTAGTGACCTTTTCGTTTCCGGATATGGTGATCCTTGAATATGAGCCTTTCAGGGGAATCACGGTGAAAGAGACCTTTTTCGTGTACAGTTCTGCAGTGGCCCTTGTCGAAATGGAGGTTAAGAATACCGATGGACAGGTACATGAAGTAGCGGTTTACCCGGTGCTTGAAACGGGTGATGATTCGTTGAAAATACAGCGATATGATCCGGCGCATTCAGCTTATATCACCTCCCGGCGGGAGCATCCTTACCGCCTGATCAGCAGCCTGAAAACCGATTGGCCATACCCTGAGAAGGTTCAGGATGTTTTTATGGCTTTCCCGAGGGTTTATTCTTATGGCGCGTATAAAGGAGGGGTCAATGATTTTTTCAATGTTGTTAAAACAGACTTTTACAGCACGCGAAGGAGCGATACACTTAATTCACAGAATTCTGGTTATCACGATTATATAGCACTTCACCTAAAAAAAAGGTTAAGACCAGGTGAGGTGACGGTATTCAGGTATTTACGAGGGTGTATTGCCCAACATGAAGCGGTCGATTCGCTGGTCGGAGTGATGAGAATAGCCGGCCAGATGATGCTGCGGAGTTTTTATGACGACAATCTTATTTTATTTTCCCGGATCCCCAGGATCACGTTCAGGACCCAGGAGGAGAAACTGATATACATCGGAGCATTCAATCTGGCGAGAGGTTGTTTCTATCCGGCTTCGGGAAAAACCAGTTATAATCATTATGTATTTTCAAGAAATCCGATCTGGGGTTGGGGGCATGGTCACCAGGTGCTGCACGAATCCCTGAGCATGCTGGCCTACGCTTATCTTGATCCGATGTCGGCCCAGGCCTCCCAGAGGGTGTTTATGGAGCAGCAACGTTCCGATGGGTTGATTGCTTACCGTCACGGGCCCAGAGGGATGCAGGACTATCCGCACAAAGGGATGTCGACCACCTCTGCCCCATTCTTCAGCTGGATCAATCTGGAGGTGTATCAGGTTAGCCGCGACCGGCAATTTCTTGTGGATGCCTATGAATCGGGAAGTAAATACCTGAAATGGATGATCCTTAACCGGGATACTGATCAGGACGGAACATATGAATGGGGGCCTTACGGGCTTATTGAAAATGTGAGAGACTGGTACAATGCAGTTTTTCAGGTATCTGCCGAGCGGTATCTTGAAATCGACAAGGAAGATATTTCCGACGAACTGGAGTGTCTTGATCTTTCGCTGATGATGGTCCGGGAAGCCAAAGCGCTTTCGGAGATGGCCATGATTCTTGGGAAGACGGATGAATCGAGGCGATGGCAGGATTTTGCCGCCACAACAGCCAAATTGATCAATGAAAGGATGTGGGATGATTCCACGGGATTTTATTACGCTGTGAATAAGGGTGACCACGGTTGGTTTTTTATGACCCGTGATCTGCGGCGGCAGGAGATCATTGCGTTTCTTGCTCTCTGGGCAGGAGTGGCCACTCCCGACAGGGCATCCCGGTTGACCGCTGCACTTACCGATACTTCACGTTTCTGGAGGAGGTATGGGATTCCGACCCTTTCGGCGGCTGATCCATGGTATAATCCAAACGTTGATTATTGCTGCAAATGGAACGGTCCGGTCTGGCTTTTATGGAATTACATGGTGTACAGGGGCCTTAAGGATTATGGCTATCATGACCTTGCCACCAGTCTTGCGGCTAAGATGACAGAAGCGGTGGCTGTTCAGTTGAGGAAGAACCACAACTTCTGGGAGTCATACAGCGCGGATAACGAGGTATTGAATTGTCCGCCCAATTATGTATGGGATGCCATCATGGCAAGGTTGTTGATTGATGAATATCAGTAATTTTGCATTAAATCCAATGCCGATGAAAAGTACAGTCAGGCTTATCCTGGTCATCCTCACAGCGTTTTTTCTCTCACTGCAGGGGTGCATGCATAATACCCAGGCTGATTTGCAGTCATTGATCTCGCCTGCCTCGTTACCGTATCTGAAGAATGCTAAAATGATACAGGTTTCAAGCTATGATACCTCGGGCGGAAACGACGACAGGATCATGATCAGGGCGGGTCACACGGCGACCATACTGGATGTGGAGGGGCC
>CAYWHQ010000468.1:0-2554 GCA_964457665.1 uncultured Prolixibacteraceae bacterium
ACTCCGATGGCAACGATCCAGCTGAGGAGGGCGCAAACCAGAAACTGGATGAAAGCGGTGCGAATGGGATCGGTGCGCGGCGCCACATATCCGACAATCAGCACATGAAAAGTCCATAAAACAGCACACACCAGCACATAGTAATCGCCGGGATTTACTTTAAATCCTTCTCCAACACTCAGGAACCAGAGTCCGGTCGCTGCCAGTGCCACCCCTGCCCAAAGGGTAATGTGGTTTTTATGTCCCAGGAATAGCCCGGCAACAGGCACCATCACGACATAGAGCCCCGTGATAAATCCGGCGTTACCGGCAGTAGTAAAAAGGAGGCCATACTGCTGAAACGAAACCCCGCCAAAGATCAGCAACCCCAGAAGTAGCTGAAGCAGAAACATATGATTTCGCACTTTCCTGTGCTGCGGTACGACCGGAGCGAACCTGCGACTGAATAGCATCGGAAAAAGCACCACGCAACCCAGGGTGAATCTTACGGCTGTATAGGTGAAGGGGCCGGTATAATCCATGCCCATACGCTGGGCTACAAATGCAAAACCCCAGATCAGCGCGGCAATCAAAAGAAGCAGGTCGGAATAATATCTTTTCATGCAGGGGCCAGGTCCGGGTGCGGTTTGAATTGCCGGCAAAGGTATTATCTTTATCTGCAGAATTTGATAATTTTACCATCAAAACCCAATCCGCCTGACAATGTCGTTTATTCATAAGATTAAAAACAATCCCGCTTGGAAAGTCCTTGCGCTGAAAGCCATGATACCCAGAAACCAGGCAAGGCCAAGGAGATGGGTCCGGTGGTTTATCAATCCCCTGGTGCACAACCGCGGAAAGAGAACCACCATTTGCCGGATGACCAGGATGGATGTGCTGCCTTTCAACAGGTTTGTCCTCGGCAATGATTCCACGATCGAGGATTTCACTACCGTGAACAATGGGGTGGGTGATATAATCATTGGAGAGAGAACACGGATCGGACTGGGATGTACCCTGATCGGGCCAGTAACGATAGGAAACGATGTAATGATAGCCCAAAATGTCGTGATGTCGGCGCTGAATCATAAATATGAAGATGAACGCCTCCCCATTTCACAGCAGGGATTCACGAAAAATCCGATCGTCGTGGAAGATGAGGTCTGGATAGCAGCCAATTGCGTTATTCTTTCGGGTGTGACAATCGGAAAACACGCCGTTGTCTCGGCAGGCAGTGTAGTAAGGAGAAATGTGCCAGCCTATTCGGTCGTGTCCGGCAACCCGGCACAGGTCATCAAGAAACGAAATTCTCAGACAAAGGTCTGGGAATGGAAGATCTGAAAGGCTTTTATTTCACTTCACGATAATTTCGTCGGCAAAGATCCAGGCTTTACTGCCTGCTCCGGGATGCCAGCTGGGACAAAATCCGCGGTTTTTTGCCACAACCCTGATATACCTGACCTGTTTACCCTTCACTTCGAGGGTAAACTCTTTCAAAACAGCTCCAGCCAAATCGTCCCGGACATCATTCACTATTTTCCCCGCGGGTATGAAATTTTCACCGTCCCCGGACAAATAAAACTCCACCCACTCGGGCATGAAGATCCAGGAGTTCTGGTCCTGCAGAAACCCTGCGGACACTCCAACAACGGGCACCACTTTTCCCAGGTCAACCGTTGCGTCAAGATTCACCCCTTCATATCCCTGCCAGCTTCCGGTCCGGAAATTCTCTGATCCGCGCCTGAAATCGATCAGTGCGATATCCCCTCCTGCAGAATATTGCGGGGCATAGATCGTTTGAAGCTGGATCTTACGGTTGGCCGGAATCTTTTGAAAAACAGCCTGTATCAGAGGTCCGGCGTTGCCTTCATGCTGCCAGGCGAAAGCGGTCACCGTAGTCGTCCCTGAGAGGGTCAACGGTTTTTCATAGCGTTTGTAGGACTGTTGAGGAATCTTTCCTGCATCGGTCGCCGGATAGGTTGAATACCATATTTCGCCATCCGTGCTGTTGACGCCCATCACTACCACCGTGGAATCAAAAAATGTCGGATTGCCTGAAACTACGAAAGGCAAAGGTTCGATCCGCTCCTCACTGATGCCTGTGCCTGTTTCTGCAAGTTTTCCGTCACTAAAACACCCGGGCTCGGGGATATCCGACATCTCGAATAGCAAATCGCCGCCATTCATTATATCGGAGTGCCTTAAAAATGGCGCGTCAAGGCGAATACCATTCAGAGAAACAAAACGCAGGTAATAATGATCGCGATCCAGCCCCCGGGCCCTTATGGTAAATCTCTTTCCGTTTTCCAGATTGATCACTGTTTCAGGAAATGCGGGAGTCCCGATGGCATATACACCGGAAGCCGGTGTGACAGGATAGAATCCCATAGCGCTGAAGATAAACCAGGCCGACATCTGCCCGCAATCCTCATTTCCGCTTAAGCCATCGGGCAGCGGGGTATAGAGCTCCGAACAGATCCGGTGGACCATCTCCTGTGTTTTCCATGGCTTCCCGGCATAATTGTAAAGGTAGGCCATGTGATGGCTGGGCTCGTTTCCATGGGCATACTGGCCG
>CAYWHQ010000469.1:0-406 GCA_964457665.1 uncultured Prolixibacteraceae bacterium
ACCTTATTAGTAGTCGGTGCTGTAGCTTTGATGTATTCCTGTGGCCCCAGCGCAAAAGAACTTGAAGAAAAACGCATTGCTGACTCGATCCGCGTTGCTGATTCCATGGCAATGGTTCAGGCTGAGCAGCAGAGAATTGCTGACTCGATTGCTCAGGCTCAGGCCGAGCAGGCTCGTAAAGACTCTATTGCTCAGGGATGGCTTAATGAAGATGGTACCCCGACTGCAAAACTGCTGAAAGAACTCAAGAAAATCAAGAAGTAACGATTGCTGAGTTATTTCACTCAAGGAAAAAGCCCCGTTGCAGCGGGGCTTTTTCATTTTCAGGCGGGCATCAGGGGATCAAAGGTTTTTGATCTCGCTGACCAGTTTCTGAAGGGTTGCCTTTGCATCGCCAAAAAGCATC
>CAYWHQ010000469.1:416-2552 GCA_964457665.1 uncultured Prolixibacteraceae bacterium
GGTAGAAGAGGTTATTTTCGATCGCTGCATAACCTTTGGCCATGCTTCTCTTCATCACGATGCAGTTTTTTGCTTCCCACACCCTGATGACGGGCATTCCGTAGATCGGGCTTGCGGGATCGCTTTCAGCGGCAGGATTCACCACATCGTTCGCCCCTACCACGATTGCCACATCGGTATTCTGGATCTCATTGTTGGCCTCCTCCATCTCCAGCAGCTTTTCATAGGGCACATCTGCCTCGGCAAGTAAGACATTCATGTGTCCGGGCATTCTTCCCGCAACCGGATGTATCCCATATTTCACCTCCACCCCTTTTCCTGCCAGGATTACATCCAGTTCATGGCAGAGGTGCTGAGCCTGGGCGACAGCAAGCCCGTATCCGGGAACGATCAGGATTTTCTGTGAGTAACTGAGCAGTACCGCTGCATCGCTGAGCGGGATCTCCCTGACATTTTTATCAACCCCTGCGGAACCGGGACCCGACTGACCTCCAAAGGCGCCAATGATCACGTTAAGAAGCGAGCGGTTCATCGCCTTGCACATCAGAATCGTTAAGAGGGTGCCGGCTGATCCGACAAGGATACCTCCGGTAAGCATTGCCTGGTTATTATAGAGAAATCCGCCACAGGCGGCAGCCACTCCGGTAAAGGAGTTCAGCAGAGAGATCACAACCGGCATATCAGCGCCCCCGATCGGCATGACGAACGAAACACCGTAGAGCAACGCAATCAAGGCCAGGATATAGATCAGTGAATTATCGCCTGCCACAGGGGTCTTAAACATGATAAGCACGATCATGGCAAGGATCAGAGCCAGAAAAGCAAGATTGATGTAACGGATATAGGAAGCTTTAATATCTCCGATCTTTTCATCCAGTTTGCCAAATGCAATCATACTTCCGGAGAAGGAAACCCCTCCGATGGAGAGACCGAAAAGAATGGCGAGTGCTTCGCCATGGAACATGCTGGTGGCGCCGGCAGCTGCCATATGCTCCTGAAAGGTTGGAAATTCCATCAGGGAGATAAGCGCTGCACATGCTCCACCCATCCCGTTGAACATGGAGACCATCTGTGGCATAGCGGTCATCCTGACCTTTTTGGCGGCCACCCATCCGATAATGGTTCCAATCACCAGCGCAGCAATGATCCAGGGTATATTGCCGATATGCTCCCCGTCTTTTTTATGGAAGAGGATCGTAAAGAGAATGGCAAGCGCCATCCCCACGGCAGCCCAGAAATTACCGCTACGCGCAGTGTCGGGATGACTAAGCTTCTTCAGGCCCATGATGAAGAGCACCGAAGCCAGGATGTATGAGAGTTCCAGTATGCCGATCTCCGGTGAGTATTCGATGACTTTATTGATTGTTTCCATTCTCCGCTATTTTTGGGTCTTTTTTTTCTTCCTGAACATCTCCAGCATCCTGTCGGTCACAACAAATCCGCCCACTACGTTGAGCGTTCCCAGCACCACCGCCAGAAATCCCAGAACCATCGATAACGTATGGTGGGCGTGCCCCATAACGATGATGGCGCCAATGATCACCACTCCATGGATGGCATTGGCCCCCGACATCAGGGGGGTATGCAGAACGGAAGGAACATGGGCGATCACCTCGATGCCCAGAAACAGCGAAAGCAGCAATATAAATATAGCCTCCCTGTATTCGGTAAAAAACATCAGTACTTCGTTCATAAATTTCAGACTTTAATGATCGATTGGATTTTTTCATTCACTATTTCACCCTGGTGGGTCACACAGGTTCCTTTAACCAGGTCGTCATCCCAATTCAAATGGAATTCGCCAGTGTTGTTGAAGAAAAGCTTCAGGAACTGGATTACGTTCTTGCCGAACATCTTGCTGGCATCAGAAGGCATCTCCGACGGGAAAGCCGAATTGCCGATGATCGATATACCCCCGTGCAGAACCGTCTCGCTGTTCTTTGTGAGTTCACAGTTACCGCCTGAAGATGCGGCCAGGTCCACAATCACCGCTCCTGGTTTCATGAGGGCTACCGTCTCTTTCCGGATCAGAACCGGCGCCTTTTTACCAGGGATCTGCGCCGTGCAAATGATCACATCCGATTTTACGGCATGCTCGTGAATCACCCGGGCCTGTTTCTGCCTGAACTCTTCTGT
>CAYWHQ010000470.1:0-2551 GCA_964457665.1 uncultured Prolixibacteraceae bacterium
GGGATCATTGTTGGAAGGCGCTCCTTCGGCAAAGGATTGGTGCAACGGCCATTCCAGCTTCCCGACAGCTCCCAGCTCAGATTGACCACGGCACGATACTATAATCCTTCGGGAAAATGTATTCAGAAGCCATATGGCGACGGCGTGGATAAGTATTACGAGGACTTTGCCAACAGGGTCCGGCATGGAGAACTGGTACATCCCGACAGCATTAGGTTCCCGGACTCGCTCAGGTATTTCACCTCGAGGAACAGAGTGGTTTACGGCGGCGGCGGGATCATGCCCGATGTTTTCCTTCCCTGGGATTCGACTATCATTTCCGATTACTATCTTGATCTTCGTCGCAAGAACCTGATTAATCTGTATGTAAGTGATTTTGTCGACAGGCAAAGAAAAGATTTGCACGTTAAGTATCCGGACTTTCCTGCCTATGAGAAAATGTTTGTGACGGATTCTGTTTTTATGAATGATTTTTTCAGATATGCCGAAAAAGAGGGAGTTCCGCTGGATGAAACCGGATACAGGGACTCAGGAGAGCTGATCCGTTCACAGTTAAAAGGTTTGATAGCACAGAAGCTCTGGGATATGACGGCTCTCTATACCGTGATCAACAAGACGGACGAAGAGGTGTTGAATGCGATTGAAGTGATAAAGGATGACCGTCTTTTCGATCAGATGAATATCGACAGGTAAGTGCCGGCTTTTCCTTCCCTGCCGTTCCTACATGTGACGATCCCTGTGCTTGATGAGGGAGAGCTGTTTGGTTTTACGCTGCAATGCCTGGAAAATCAATCATACTCTGATTACAGGGTTGTTATTTGTATTAACCAGCCGGACGATTGGTGGAATGATCCCGGCAGGAGAGCTGTTTGTGAAAGAAATGTCAGTCATCTGGAGATGCTTTCCAGGGGACTACCGTTTGACAACATACTGATCGACCGGTGCTCCCGTGGCCGGGGATGGAAAGGAAAGAGATCGGGAGTAGGATGGGCACGCAAAACGCTCATGGATAAAGTTATGGATGATGCCGGCCAGGGTGATCTTATAATCAGCCTGGATGCAGATACTGTTTTTGGTGAAGATTATCTTTTGTCGGTGGCGCTTTCCTTCATACAGAATCCGTTTGCAGCAGCAATGGCGGTTCCTTATTATCATCACCTTACGGGCGACAGCACACTTGACCGGGCCATGCTGCGGTATGAAATATATATGCGGTATTATCTCCTTAACCTGATTCGGATAGGAAGTCCATACGCCTTTACTGCACTGGGATCAGCCATTGCTGTGCCCGTTGCATCATACCGTGCTGTCGGCGGGATTACACCCAAACAATCAGGTGAGGATTTCTATTTTCTTCAGAAATTAAAGAAGTACGGACAGGTCCTGACATGGAACGATGAAAAAGTATTCCCCCGTACACGGTATTCCGATCGTGTGGGATTTGGTACCGGGCCAGCTCTTATCAAAGGGGCCAGGGGCGACTGGGAGAGCTATCCGTTGTACCCGGTAAAGTTTTTCGATGATATATGGGAAGCCTATGAGTCATTTCCTGCTCTCTATCACGGGCACCGGCATTCGCGGGTGACCCGGTTCGTATCGCAGATCTTCCGGGAGTCCGATCCCTGGCAACCACTCAGGGGGAACGCAACTGGTATTGAGCAATTTGTCAGGTCATGTCATGAGAAATTCGACGGATTACGGGTACTGCAATACCTCAAGACCATGCATGGCAAATCTGTACCCGGTAACGATGAGACAAACCTCTGGGAGTTTTTGGATATGGCTTTTCCGCCTGAGGATGTCAGAAACCTTCCGGTTGACAGAATGAGTTTTTCATTTGCCGGATCTTCCATCGATGATCTCGACGCCATACGTACGTTTCTTAGCGGAAAGGAGGATGAATACCGTTTTATTGCAGCACTTCTGTAACCAGATCTGCAGCTTCCCTGAGTGTGATGGCACTGTGAACCTTCAAACCTGATTCGTCGATGATCTTTTTTCCCTCCTCGGCATTGGTACCCTGCAGCCTGACGATTATGGGTACCGGAATGTCTCCGATATTTCGGTAGGCATCCACCACCCCCTGTGCAACCCTGTCGCACCGCACGATCCCTCCAAAAATATTAAGTAAAATGGCTTTAACTTCAGGATCTTTAAGGATGATCCTGAACCCCTCTTCCACACGTTTGGCGTTGGCCGATCCTCCTACATCCAGAAAATTGGCCGGATCCCCTCCTGATTGTTTGATAATGTCCATCGTTGCCATTGCCAGCCCGGCCCCATTGACCATACATCCGACATTCCCGTCGAGTTTAACATAGTTTAGGTTGAACCTTGTGGCCTCCACTTCAATGGGATCTTCCTCATCGTAATCCCTCATATCGGCTATATCAGGATGACGGAAAAGAGCATTGTTGTCAATAACAACCTTGGCATCGGCTGCCAGTATTCTGTTGTCGCTTGTTTTGAAAAGCGGATTTATCTCTATCAGCGAAGCGTCGCAACCATTATAAGCCTGGTCCAAGGCCTGAAGAAATGATACCATGTGTTT
>CAYWHQ010000471.1:0-2545 GCA_964457665.1 uncultured Prolixibacteraceae bacterium
CTCCACTCCCGATATGAAGATCATGCAGACCGCCTTCCGCGAACGGCGCGACCTGATGCTGAAACTCCTCGCCGATATCCCCGGGATGAAACTCAACCATCCCGACGGCGCCTTCTACATCTTCCCCGACATCTCCCATTACTTCGGAAAATCTGACGGAACGACCACCATCACCAACAGCAACGACCTCTGCATGTACCTCCTCAACAAGGTCTATGTGGCCCTCGTTCCCGGCGACGCCTTCGGCGATCCCAACTGCATCCGTTTCAGCTACGCCACCAGCAACGACAAGCTGACCGAAGCTGTCCGCAGGATTAAAGGAGCGCTGGAGGGGTTGAAATAGGTAAGAAAGTAGGAAAGTAGGGAGGTAAAGAAGTATGAGGGTATTTTTCACCAGTTCACCTGTTCACCTGTTCACCTGTTCACCTGTTCACCTGTTCACTCAGCCAGGTTATTCGTTTAATGCATAAAATCCTAATTTCTAATCCATGAATATCTCCGCTAAAGTTAAAAACTGGGTTGATCAATGGGCGGCGCTGTGCCAGCCTCAGCAGATTCACTGGTGCGACGGTTCCGCCGAAGAGAACCAGATGTTGCTTGATCTTTCGGTAAGTACCGGTGCGGCCGTCAGGCTCAATGAGGAGCTGCGGCCCGGATGTTATTATTTCCAGAGCGATCCCAGCGATGTGGCGCGGGTGGAAAACCGCACCTTCATCTGCAGTGCGAAAAAGGAGGATGCAGGCCCCACGAACAACTGGATGGATCCCGCGGAGATGAAGCGCACCCTTACGGAACTATACAGTGGCTGCATGAAGGGACGCACCCTGTATGTAATCCCCTTCAGCATGGGTCCGCTGGGTTCGAAGATCGCCAGGATCGGGATCCAGATCACCGACTCCCCCTATGTGGTGGTCAACATGCGTACGATGACCCGGATGGGTTCGGCCGTGCTGGATATCCTGGGCGACGACGACTTCATCCCCTGCATGCATTCGGTGGGAGCTCCGCTCGAACCGGGGCAGAAGGATGTTCCATGGCCCTGTGCGCCGATTGAGCAAAAATATATCACCCATTTCCCCGAAACGAACGAGATCTGGTCGTACGGATCCGGTTATGGCGGTAATGCCCTGCTGGGCAAAAAATGCCTTGCGCTTCGTATCGCCTCCGCCGTCGCCCGCCGCGAAGGATGGCTCGCCGAACACATGCTGATCCTCGGGATCACCAACCCGCAGGGGGTGAAACGCTATTTCGCCGCCGCCTTCCCCTCCGCCTGTGGCAAGACCAACCTCGCCATGCTCATCCCCACCATCCCCGGTTGGAAGGTGGAGACGGTGGGCGACGACATTGCCTGGATGAAATTCGGCGCCGACGGAAGGCTCTATGCCATCAACCCGGAGGCGGGTTTCTTCGGTGTGGCCCCCTACACCTCCATGGAGACCAACCCCAATGCGATGCTCTCCTGCCGGGCCAATACCATCTTCACCAATACCGCGCTGACACCCTCGGGCGACATCTGGTGGGAAGGGATCGGCACCCCGATCCCTGAAGGTTCACTCACCTGGACCAACAAAGTCTTCGATCCGGCCACGGATAAATTCGCGGCCCATCCTAATGCACGCTTCACCGCCCCGGCCAGCCAGTGCCCCGCCATCGATCCCGACTGGGAAAATCCGCAGGGAGTGCCCATCTCCGCCTTCCTCTTCGGAGGCCGCCGCCCCTCGACTGTACCGCTGGTCTACCAGTCGTTCGACTGGAACCACGGCGTCTTCCTGGGCTCGATCGTGGGCTCGGAGGTGACCGCCGCCGCCATCGGGCTGAAAGCGGGTGTCAGGAGAGATCCCTTCGCCATGCTTCCCTTCTGCGGATACAACATGGGCGACTACTTCGGCCACTGGGTCCACATCGGCCACATCGCCCCGAACCCCTCCGTTCTGCCGAAGATCTTTAACGTCAACTGGTTCCGGAAAGGACCCGATGGCAAGTTCCTCTGGCCGGGCTACGGCGACAACATCCGCGTGCTGAAATGGATCTTCGAACAGGTTGAAGGCACCGGCCAGGCCGTTGAGACCCCCATCGGCTACGTTCCCACCGAAACCGCCATCGATACCGAAGGACTTCCGGGCGTTGCCGGACACATGAAGGAGATCCTGAAGGTCGACCGCGAAGAGTGGCTTCGCGAATGTGAACTCATCGAAGAGCACCAGGCGATCTTCGGCGACCGGCTTCCGGCTGAGATGAAGAGGCAGGCGGAGGAGCTGAAGAAGAGGCTGGGATAACGGAACAATCAATGAGACGCCTGTTTCATGGATTCTTTAAGCTTGCGCAAGGCATCCGTGAAAAACTCAGCTATTTGTTCTTTCGTAACCTTCTCGGCAGGACACAAATGTGCGCTGATCTCTGCGTCGGGGATATCCTTCGTAAAGATGATCGTCTCCGAATAGGTTATGGGTGAAAGATTAGGAACCAAATCCTTCGTCATTTTAAAAATTTCAGCCAGCGGGATTATGTGCTTCGAGATATAATACAGGTCATAATAGTCACGCAT
>CAYWHQ010000472.1:0-652 GCA_964457665.1 uncultured Prolixibacteraceae bacterium
TCCTGGATTTGCAGAACTTTTCAAGCGACTTCTTCTGACGGGCCGATACCGTTATCGTGATCTTACGGTACCTGACCTTCTTCCGTGTCTTTTTTTTCCGTTTTTCCGCTGCCATGCTTAATAACTAACCGTGCATAATGATATCCCTGACGTCGTTGATTATCTTTCCGGCCAGTTTTTCGGCTTTTGTCATCATATCGCTCTCTGCATAGATCCTCACAACGGGTTCGGTATTGGACCTGCGCAAATGTACCCATTCGCGATCGAAATGGATCTTTACCCCATCGGTGAGCAGCACCCTGTGACCATGGTACTTTTCAGCCAGTTTGGCCATGATCCTGTCGATATCCATTTCGTCGGTGAAATTAAACTTGTTCTTGGAGATGTAATAGTTCGGGTACCTGTCTCTCAGTACCGAACATTTCACCTTTTCCGAAGCAAGATGGGTAAGGAAGAGGGCAATTCCCACCAGGGCGTCACGTCCGTAATGCAGGGCAGGATAGATCACCCCTCCGTTTCCTTCTCCGCCTATCACGGCATCAGTCTTTTTCATCATTTCGACCACATTCACCTCGCCGACGGCGGAAGCAAAACATGTTCCTCCCGTTCTGGCCGTAATATCGGCGAGTGCCTGCGTTGACGACATATTTGA
>CAYWHQ010000472.1:662-2545 GCA_964457665.1 uncultured Prolixibacteraceae bacterium
GGTGATGCTTCAGAATATAGTCGGCAACCGCCACCAGGGTATACTCTTCACCGATCGGCTCTCCCATCTCATTGATGATCGCCAGGCGGTCGACATCCGGATCCACCACGATGCCAAGATCGCAATGCTTTTCGACCACCCTGGCACTGATTTCTTCCAGATGTTCCGGCAGCGGTTCAGGATTATGGGGGAACAGGCCATTCGGATCACAGTACAGAAGCTCTGTTTTCGTAACTCCAAGAGCCTTGAGCAAGGCGGGAACCGCAATGCCGCCCGTGCTGTTCACGGCATCCACGGCGACGCTGAAACGGGCGCTCCTGACAATATCGGCCTTAACCAACGGCAAGTCGAGGATCCGTGAGATATGGATATCCAGGTAGTCATCCCGGCGATTATAATGTCCCAGATCCTCCGTGAGGGCATAATCAAAGTCACTGCCACCCGCTAGTTTCAGCACCTCTTCCCCATCAGCGGCCGACAGAAATTCTCCTTTCCCATTCAATAGCTTGAGGGCGTTCCAATGGCCCGGATTGTGACTGGCTGTCAGGATGATACCTCCATCGGCTTGCTCTTCCACGACAGCGATCTCAGCGGTGGGGGTAGTGGTAAGGCCGATATCGGTCACATCGGCGCCCATTCCCATGAGGGTGCCAGTCACCAGGTTACTGACCATCAAACCCGACACCCGGGCATCCCGGCCAACCACGATGCGGATCCGCCGGGATGCACTGTTCCTGCGGATCAACTGTGCATAACCGGCAGTAAACTTCACAATGTCTTCGGGAGTCAGCCCGTTCCCCGGCTTCCCTCCTATCGTACCCCGGATACCGGAAATTGATTTGACTAAGGTCATATCAAAGATTTTAGGCAAATGTAAAGCTAAAATTATTATCGCGAAAAATGTTGATAACTTTCGGAGAACAATGGATGGCAAACAACGGATGTTCTCTTTTTTATTAACTTTGTACCGCAATCCGCCCGCCGGAAGCCGCAAAACGGTATGATGACTGATGATCCTTTTGATCCGGTATTTGACCCCGAAACTCTTGCCTTGATTGCAAGGTTTGAACAAGTATTGCTGGAGGATTCCAATTTTTTCTTCGATGTTGGCGAGTTCGAAGAGATCATAGATTACTACTTTGTAAAGAATATACCGGATAAACTCCATCTGTCGATAGAAGCAGGCCTTGGCCAGCATCCCGGCAACCCGCGCATCCTGATGAAAAAGGCGCAGTTTTTTATCCAGACGCGAAACGACGCGGATGCTGCCGATCTCCTCGACAGCATGGATATTACGGGTGACAGGGATCCGGATCTTCACATCCAGATGGCCAACCTGTACAGTCAGCTGGAACAGCCCGTGAAATCGATCCGTGAGTTTAAAAGCGCGCTACCCCTGGCAGAAGATACCGATGAGATTCTTACCAGCATTGCATTTGAGTACGAAAACCTTGGAAAATACGACCAGGCCATCAGCTATCTGATGGATGCCCTCGAACGCAATCCTGAAAATGACGCCGCCCTTTTCGAACTCTCCTTTTGCTGTGAGGTATCCCGTCAGACCGAAAAGATCCTGGGATTCCTGAAGGCATTTATCGACCACCACCCTTATTCCCGTACAGCGTGGTTCAATCTGGGGATCTCCTATGCCAACCTGGGCATGTATGAACATGCCATTGAGGCTTACGAATATGCAATTGCCATCGACGGGGAGTTCTCCTCCGCCTATTTCAACAAGGCCAATGCCCTGGCCAATGCCGGCAACTATGAAAAAGCTATCGAAACATACCTCGAAACGCTCCACTACGAAGATCCTGAGCCGGTAACCTACTATTACATCGCGGAGAGTTATGAAAAACTCCGGCAATATGACTATGCCATAG
>CAYWHQ010000473.1:0-2541 GCA_964457665.1 uncultured Prolixibacteraceae bacterium
TATTTCCTCCGAAGTAATAGACATACTTCTTCTCTTTGGCTGATTTTGACATAGTTATGTATTTTTAATAGATAAAAGTTTGAAGCGGCAAAATTACGATAAATTTTGCTTCCGGGCCTGGTGTCTTAAGGATAAATTAATATTCGATCCGGCCGATATTATCCATGTTCCAGAGTATCCACTCCTGCCGTTTCCGGATGTAAGAGGTGGGAGCGGCCGGGGACCATTTTCTGGGATTCGGGAGGATGGCCGCGATCAGCGCCGATTCGCCCCGGGTGAGCCTGGCAGCCGGCTTCCTGAAATAATTGGCTGCAGCCGCCTCCGCGCCGTATATCCCTCTACCCATCTCGATCGAGTTGAGATAGATCTCCATGATCCTTCGTTTTCCCCATACGAGTTCGATCATGAATGTAAAGTACACCTCAAGTCCCTTTCTGATCCAGGAACGTTGTGGCCATAAAAAGACATTCTTTGCCGTTTGCTGCGAAATGGTGCTGCCCCCACGGATCCGCTTGCCCCTCTTTTTCTCATTGTAATCCATTGCCTGTTCAATGGCCCCGAAGTCAAAGCCCGAGTGCTCCGTGAAGCGGTTGTCCTCCGAGGCGACCACCGCCAGCTGAAGAGACGGGGAGATCTCTTCAAGGGGAACCCAGTCATGCTTCAGCGTAAGCGGCTGATCCTCTTTCCATTGTTCATACAGTCGGATCACCATGAGCGGTGTCAGCGGCACAGGAACAAACCTGTAAAGCAGAATGAAAAAAAGGGTAGATCCGAAATAGATTATCAGAATCCATTTAACCCAGAGAAGGAGCCTCCTGGGAAGATTCTTCCTATTACCGGCCATATTAAAGATGTGTATCGATTTTCTTCAGCAGTGTCCTGGGAAGGAAGAAATGGCTGAATCCTTTCTCGTCGTTTACGTATACCGCGATGCTTCCCAAAGGTATCTGTGCCACCTCTTTTTTTCCATCAAATATAACCATATAATCCGTGTACGCATCGATCCTGGCATACCGTCCCGACCGGTCACTCCTGCGGATCTCCAGTGAGGGGTAATGCGGGGTCGCTTTTACCGACAGATTTTCCGGATAGGTCATTTTGTAAAGCAGACCGGCAAGGAGGTTATCTTCCCGCACGAACCTGTCGCTGGTCAGAGAGTCGAGGTCGGGTATGCCTGCGATCTCCGCCATATACCGGTGCAGTTCCCGGCTGGTGATGAACCCTTCCGGCCGGTAGCCACCCGGGTGATATACGGCCAGGATGACGTCCTCGCCGGTATGTCCGTTCGTCGTAAAGCCGATATAGGTGGAGTCGGTGACCATCGCTGCCCCCGTGTTTGTTAATGTATAGATCTTTCCGGTGCCAGCGGCTAGTTTAAGCTGCGATACCATCCCCGTGTCGGCAGGCATACCGGTCATCTGACCAAAAATCTCACCGGCGCGCTCCGGTTCGGCCATGATCAGCGTAGCCATGCCATAGGCTGTCATCCTGCAGCGCTTCAGGGGATCAGTCAGTTTCCGGTAGTCCAGCGCGTCGTAACTCTTGCTGGTATTCTTGTTCCCGATGCTGATTCCGCTGTTGCCATGGTCGGAACAGACGATCACTGCAGTTGATCCGTCCCGCAGGGCGAAATCCATGGCCTCTCCCACAGCCCTGTCGAAAGCCAGATATTCCGTTACCATGCCTGCCGCATCGTTGGCATGAGCGGCCCAGTCGATCTTGCTGCCTTCCACCATCAGGAAAAACCCCTTTTTGTTGCGCGACAAAGCCTGGATCGCCTTCCTGGTCATCTCCGCAAGCGATGGTGTCTCCGCAGGGCTCCGGTCAAGATCGTATGGCAGATCAACTTCGGCGAAGAGCCCGAACACCAGGGAATCTTCCGGACTGATTTGGGTAAAACCCTCGTAGTCGTTAACCAGTCTGTATCCACGTGCCTTGAGAACCGTTGTCAGGTCAGTACGATCCTCCCGTTTGTTTCCGTCGAGATACCGCTTCCCTCCGGCCAGTACATAATGGATCCGGTTGTGTGCCATTTGCCTGGCAATAATGTCGTATCTGTCGCGGAAAGGGGTATGGGCTGCGAAATCTGCCGGCGTGGCATGGGTGAACTGAGAGGTGGCTACAAGTCCGGTCGACCTTCCCTGTATCCCAAACGCCTCCAAAATGGTAAAAAGAGGCTGGTATTTCCGGAGGGTATCCACGGACACCAGGTCAAGCTCCCCCGAGGTGACCGGGTAGGTGGCCACAAATCCGGTGTTGGACAGATATCCGGTGGCATAGGTGCTCCCGGTGGGCGCCGAATCCCCGATGGGCGAGTCGGAATTGTGTGTCCGCACCAGGCCGCAGATATGCTTGTCGACAGCCAGCCTGCAATGATCAGAGGGACATGCTCCGTACTGATACCAGCGGGCCAGGCTGAGCACCGGCAGGCTTGTCCCGTCGGGGATCATGAGGATCAGATTCCTGACCTTCGATTGCGCAGGCAACGTTTCACAAAAAAGGCTCAACAGGATAGGTAAAATGATGCGAAGTGTCATGCCG
>CAYWHQ010000474.1:0-2541 GCA_964457665.1 uncultured Prolixibacteraceae bacterium
CGAACTCCAATAAACATCGTCTGGGTAAAGAGGAGATGGAATCGCTGAGAAACCATTCAACCAACAATGCCCTTACCGATCTGGTTTTGAATAACGCTGATCGCAATCAATACAGAGAATCGAACCAACGGTTGATCCGCCTGCACGCCCCAGTGTACAAAGAGCCCGAATCCGTTTTTGGCTCAGCTCACTTCTATTCAGCCAATAAAACCATCTTTGGTTTTAACATCGAAACTCCCTGTTTTAACATCATCATGATCTGGCTTCAGGGTTTGTTCCTCTACCTCCTTTTATATTTCAATGTATTTAGATGGAAACGCAATAAATAACAAGTTAAACCAATATAATGAACGTATATGAAAACATGTAACAAATTGATCTTGCTGGTGATCGTGTTATTTCTGCTATCCTCCTGTGTGAACAGAAACAATCAGGAAAAAGAGCAGTTAAAAGAAGAATTTATTGCAGAATTGAATGCAGAGGCGATCCAAACTCTGGAAGAAGTTCCTTCGATCGTCGTCAGCCTTTCCAATATAAAACGGCAGAAGGTTGACTACATCGATTCGTTGCCCGATTTGAAGCGGTTCAACCTGAACGGCGACAGAAAATCCCTGAGCCTGCAATTCGGCATGCTGACCACCGCCATAGCCTATAAAAAGATCATCGGGAATAAAACGCAGATCCCTGAGCTTCTCTCATTATACCAGGACTATGCCAGGAAACTGAACGTTGATCCAATGATTATCGGCTACTTCAATGCATTCCTTGACAGCCTGAGCGGAAAAGAAATTGATACGGCGCTTGTCGTCAGGTACACCGATGAGTGGCGGATTAACCAACGGGAGATTGTTCAGAAATTAAAAGAGCTGGATGAAGCATTCCTGGTCTATTACACCCTCGGTGTGTTTACAGAGGTGTCCTATTACAAGACATTTCTGACAGATCCTAAAACGTTCAATCCCTCTGCCCCCATTGAAATACAACCATCCAAAAACCTGACTTTTAAATTCATCACACAACTATATGACACCCGGTATGGGGATTATGCACGTACCTTACAACCCATGGTCGACATTTTGATGAATGCCGACTATACAAAAACCTTCACTCCCGATCAAAAAAGGAAAATCATTGATGAATCTGTCAGGAAGGCCAGGGAACAAGCATTTGAATAATGGTCCGGGTGTCGCCTCAGGCGACTTCCTGCTACGCCGGATTCACCGGAAAACCCTCATCTACAACACCTGCTGGGAGGACCCTCGGATCGACCGTCAGTTGTTGCAGCTGGACTCCGGCAGCCATGTGCTGATGATCACCAGTGGAGGGTGCAACGCGCTGAATTACCTGCTCGATAATCCGGCCGGGATCCATTGTGTGGATGTCAATCCCAGGCAGAACGCCTTACTTGAGCTAAAACTTGCCATGATTAAACGAGGCAGTTATGGTGATTTTTTCAGGATGTTTGGGATGGGGTCCCATCCTGATCCCCAATCCCTGTTCCGGGAGCTGCTGCCATTCCTTTCACCCGAAGCCGCCGGATTCTGGAAGTCGCGTATGGATTGGTTCAACGAACGGTCAGTCCGCCGATCCTTCTACTTTCACGGAAGCTGTGGTTCTCTGGTGTGGGCCGGCCGGAAACTCTTCGATTTGGTTTATCCGGCCTATTTCCGCAATGTGGTTAGCCTCTCTGAATCTGAAAATCGGGAAGAACAGAGCCGAATCTTCAGCAAGATTGAGCAAAGCATGGTGCATAAGATCATCTGCCGGATGATGTCAACCCCGCTGTTCCTCTCGTTTTTCGGGGTTTCCAGAAGGCAGATCCGGATGATCCGCGAGGAGAGCCCGAATGGATTGACGGCTTATGTCCGTGATATCTTCCGGCATGTTGGCACAAGGATCCCTATTCAGGATAATTACTTCTGGCGGGTTTACTTCACCGGATCCTATCCACCCGGTTGCCTTCCGGATTACCTGCATAAAGAACATTTCGATGAACTATGGCAGCGGACAGGCAGGATCAGTATGCACAATGCCTCTGTTTCCCGGTTTCTCGAACGGAATCCGGCGAATTATACCCATTTTGTACTGCTCGATCACCAGGACTGGCTTGCATTCCATAATCCTGAAGGGTTAAGCGAAGAGTGGAGGCTGATCCTGTCGAACAGCCGGCCGGGATCGCGGATTCTGCTGCGATCGGCCGGGTTCAGCGCTTCATTTATCCCCGATTTCGTTCACGACAGGGTGACCTTTCATCCAGAGTTGACCCGTTCATTGCATCAAACCGACCGACCGGGAACATATGGGAGTCTCCATCTTGGAATTGTCAAATCATGAACCATTTCCCTTCCATCGAATCCTATTACCGCCTGCATGCCCCGGTGTATGATGCCACACGCTGGAGCTTCCTTTTTGGACGAAACCGGTTGATCCACCAAATCCTGAAATTTGCGCACCCCCGAAACATCCTGGAAGTGGGGTGCGGCACCGGCACCAATCTCCGTCGGCTTTCCCGGCTTTACCCTGAAGCCACTATTACCGGAA
>CAYWHQ010000475.1:0-1529 GCA_964457665.1 uncultured Prolixibacteraceae bacterium
CAGGGAGATTACGAGGGTATTCTTAACCGGCTTCACTCCCTGAATTTTGATACAAAGCTCCTTGATAGTGTTCCTGCCGGGAATATTAACCAGGAGAACCAAAGTATGCAGCGAAGATTGCTTTGGAGTGTTCTCCTAATCAACCTGCTTTTATTTGTTCTGGAAATAATAGCAGGACTTTTCGCCAATTCAATGGGATTGGTTGCCGACAGTCTGGATATGATGGCCGACAGCATTGTTTACGGACTTGCACTGTTTGCAGTTGGATCCACCCTGAACCGAAAGACGATGGTGGCCAGAATGAGCGGATACTTACAAATTTCCCTGGCGGTAACCGGAATCGCTGAAGTCATCCGAAGGTTCATCGGTAACGAACCTGTCCCATCGTTCCAGACCATGATAATCGTTTCGGTCCTGGCTTTAGCAGGGAATGTAACCTGCCTGTATTTGCTGCAAAAAAGCAAAAGCAAGGAGGCCCATATGCAGGCAAGCATGATATTTACCTCCAATGATGTCATTGTGAATTTTGGGGTTATTGTGGCGGGTCTTTTTGTAAGTCTCACTTCATCAAAATATCCAGACTTAATCATCGGAATGATTGTTTTTGGTTTTGTCGGAAGAGGTGCATTAAGAATTCTTCGCCTGGCGAATCCTGGACCGGATTTTTCCGGATTCAGGAAATGAAAATTTCATTCCATGCCAATCAGATCCAGAACTCCATTGATAAAGGTCAGGGGATGCGGAGGATTACCGGGTATATAAAGATCAACCGGTTGTTGTGTAAGGAATTTCCTGCATAAAGCCGGGCTTCCGGCAAAGATCCCGCCACTTATGGCATCGGAACCGGCCAGAATGACAACCTTGGGAGAGGGTGTTGCGTCGTAACAGATCTGCAGCGCATCCGTCATGTTCTCAGTGATGGGCCCTGTTATCACCAGTCCGTCGGCATGACGGGGTGACGCTACAAACTCAATTCCATATCGTCCCATGTCGAAATTTACGTTTCCGGCGGCATTCAATTCCATCTCGGCCGAATTGTCGCCCCCGGCCGAAACCTGCCTTAGCTTTATGGCATGACGGAATACATGCTTAACCTCCCGGCGGATCTTTTCCGGCCGGAGCCGCAAGGGTTTCTCCTGCCCCTGGAAAACGATCAGATCTTCAGGATCGTTAACTGCGAGCCGAAAGTCATTGGTAAAAGTGATTTTCCCGGGCAAGGCGAAGGCACACTCCTTACAGAAAACGCATCGCCCAAGATTGATCGAACAGGGTTCCGAACCGATGGCTCCTGTTGGACAAAGCGATTTCACCAACCGCGCCTCCTCCGGTGTAATCAGGTCACTGATCACCGGTCTCCCGCGGAAAATCCCCTGCAGCTCAGCTCCCCTCAGATCCGGGACAAACTGTTTCCCATGCTTCCATAAAATTTGTATCTCCCGCATCCCATTTATCTATTTAACCAATAACCATTCCGCCATTCCGCCATTCCGCCATTCCGCCATTCCGCCATTCCGCCATTCCGCCATTCC
>CAYWHQ010000475.1:1629-2532 GCA_964457665.1 uncultured Prolixibacteraceae bacterium
GCCATCATAAATCATTCCCACAGTAACTCAGATTAAAACTCTTATTGCACAGTGGAAAATCGCTGATCTCCTGGTTCCGTAACGCCAAAGCCAGTGCCATCCAGTTATGAAATGAAGGATCTTTCACCTTATAGAAAACAAGGGCTCCCCGGTTGTCGGTGATGCCCACGTGGCAGATCTCCCCACGCCATCCTTCTGTGAGGGAGATACCCAGTGACTGAGGGATCAGGGGGAGATCATATCTGGGCTTCCCGGGCGATCCTGAAAGGGACAGTTCGCCGGATAGCTCGCGGATTGCCGACACCGATCTTAAAAGCTCCTCCCTGCGGAGGGCAGCCCTTGCCCATACATCGCCCTTTTCGATCATGGCCGGTTCGCACGACAGCCTGGTATAGGCTGCAAAAGGGTGTGACCAGCGAATATCGCGGTAAACGCCACTGCTCCTTGCAGCCATTCCGACTGCACCGATGAGTGTAGCCTGTCGCGGCGTGATCCTGCCGGTACCTTCGAAACGTGACAACAGGCTTGGCAATGTGAAGATCCTTCCCGAAATGGCCTGATAGCGTTCCGCTACATCAGAAACATTTTCAAGGAGGTTATGCAGTATTTCTGCCGTCAGCGGGTAATTTGATCCGGCTGGCCGGATAAGCCCCTTCCCGAAACGGTTCCCGCACCATAGCTGGATGGTGTTGATGATAGTTGTACGGAGGGCTTCATTGACAACCTGTCCCAACTGATATGCTACATCATTGCACAACGCGGCAGTATCGGCCAGGTGCATGGCGATTCTTTCCATTTCGAGGGCAATGCTCCTTTCCCGGGCCAGTTCGTCATCGATCTCCGTATTGCTCAGGGCCTCCACGACCCCACAAAAGGCGAGGGAATGGCCTATGGAAGTGTCGC
>CAYWHQ010000476.1:0-2515 GCA_964457665.1 uncultured Prolixibacteraceae bacterium
TCCGATCTTCGACGGGGTTGTCTCTTTTGCCAAAAAGCTGAAAAGAGGTAACCGCGAAATCATCATTACTTCCAAATCGGGAGAGGAGAAGCGCTATCTGGTGCCGACCACCAAGCAGATACTCGCCCAGGAGAACGACTACGTGAAAGCAGGTACTCCTCTTTCCGACGGCGCCTTGACGCCAAGCGACATTCTCGCCATCAAGGGTCCCATGAAAGTGCAGGAATATATTGTCAATGAGATCCAGGAGGTTTACAGGTTACAGGGTGTGAAGATTAACGACAAACATTTTGAAACCATCGTGCGGCAGATGATGCGTAAGGTGGATGTGGAGGATCCGGGTGATTCCAGGTTTCTTGAGGGTGAGTTGGTCAACAAGATCGATTTTCAGGATGAAAATGACTGGATCTTCGGTAAGAAGGTAGTCGAAGACCCTGGTGATTCTACCAATCTGAAACCAGGGCAGATCATAAGCGCGAGAAAACTGAGAGACGAAAATTCGATGCTCCGTCGTAAAGACAAGAAACTGGTGGAAGCCAGGGATGCCAAGCCTGCTACTGCCCGTCAGGTTTTACAGGGTATTACGAGAGCATCGCTTCAGACCCGGAGCTGGTTGTCGGCTGCATCCTTCCAGGAGACAACCAAAGTGCTTACCCAGGCAGCGATCAATGCACGGGAGGATGACCTTTCCGGTCTGAAGGAGAATGTGATCGTGGGCCATCTCATTCCCGCCGGAACAGGGCTGCGGGATTATGAAAACCTTATCGTTGGAAGCCGCGAGGAGTTTGAGTCGCTGATGGCTTCCAAGGAAGACATTTAAATTTCACATGTCATGCAGGAAAAGAAAAATCCGGTCAACCAGATCAATATTGAAATCTCAGATGAAGTAGGAGAGGGGATTTACTCCAATCTTGCCGTCATCACCCATTCACCGGCTGAGTTTATCATTGATTTCATAAAAATGATGCCCGGAGTTCCCAAGGCAAAGGTGAAATCCAGGATCATACTTACGCCCCAGCACGCCAAACGGCTGTATAAAGCGCTGAAGGAGAATGTACATAAATATGAGTCTGTGCACGGGGAGATCCGCGATTCAGAGGGTGAGATGCCTTTTAATCTTCCGATGCCTACGGCGCAAGCGTGACTATAGCCCTTTTTATCTATTTTTGTACACGTGGGGTACATGAATAGATGAAAGAAAAGCGAATTCGTTCTGTAGTGATTCTTGGTGCGGGGAATGTAGCCTGGCATCTTGGATTGGCATTGTCAGGATCGGGAATCCGCGTACTGCAGGTCTGGAACAGGACTGTTGAACACGGGGAGATACTGGCCTGCAAGTTGAGGAGCCATTATACCGCAGAACTCTCCGGACTAGATCCATCCGCCCAGCTTTACATTATGGCTGTCAGCGATCAGGCGATTTCCGACATTGCAATACGTTTCCCTTTCCGTGACGCCTTTCTTGTGCATACATCAGGGAGTACCGGAATAGATGTTCTGATGGCAGGATCCAATCGCTGTGGCGTTGTTTATCCCCTTCAGACCTTCTCCGGAAAAAGGAAGATCAGTTTTAGAAAGGTACCGGTTTGCATTGAGGCCTCTCACCAGGGAGACCTTGACATGCTTAATGATCTTTCCCGCCGGATATCGGAAAATGTTTATCCCATCACAAGCGCCCAGCGACGCATATTGCACGTCACCGCAGTATTTGCAGGAAATTTCTCCAATTTCCTGTATACCATTGCAGAGGATCTTTTAAAGAAACATGACATACCCTTTGAACTGCTGCATCCGCTCATCATGCAGACAGCGAGTAATGCACGTTCGGAGGACCTTTTCTCCAGGCAGACCGGCCCGGCCATAAGAGGGGATTTTGAAGTAATGAATAACCACCGGGAGCTTCTGGCCAGACATGCCGCATATATGGAGATCTACGACCTGATCAGTAAAAGCATCATTCAATTCAAACAAAATAATGATAAATTATAAGGAAAAGCTCCGGCATATCACCACCTTCATTTTTGATTACGATGGTGTACTGACCGATGGCAGTGTGATCATGATGCCCGACGGGGAGGGACTAAGGATATCCAACGTCAAGGATGGTTATGCGCTGCAACTGGCCCGAAAAAAGGGGTATCGTGTTGCAGTGATCTCCGGGGCAAGATCCGATTCGATGCTCCAGCGGATGAAAGCTCTCCAGATCGAGGATGTATTTCTGGGAGTTGAAAACAAACACTCCGTGTATAGGGAATATCTTGAAACCATGGGATTAAAGGATGATGAAGTTCTGTACATGGGGGATGATATCCCTGATTATGAAGTACTTCAGGCTGCCGGGGTCTCTGCCTGTCCTGCCGATGCGGCAGAAGAGGTCAGGCATATATCCCTCTACATATCGCATGCACCTGGCGGCAAAGGCTGTGCCAGGGATGTCATTGAACAGGTTTTGAAGATTCAGGGAAAATGGATGAATGATGATGCATATGCCTGGTAAAATAATGATGATCGCACG
>CAYWHQ010000477.1:0-2502 GCA_964457665.1 uncultured Prolixibacteraceae bacterium
CATGATAAACCGACTGTTTAACCAGGTCAGGGGTTGCATTTTTCGGGGAGATATCCAGCTGAACAGGGTTGATCAGAAGACTTGCCGCCAGTTTCCTTATTGAATCAGGAGCCGTGGCGGAGAAAAGGAGGGTCTGGCGCTTCGCAGGAATTTTCGAAATGATACGTCGGATGTCGTTGATGAAACCCATGTCGAGCATGCGATCGGCTTCGTCAAGAACAAAGAATTCCACATGTTCCAGCCGGATAAATCCCTGCTGCATCAGGTCGAGCAGTCGTCCCGGTGTGGCTACAAGAATGTCCACACCCTGCTTAAGAACTTGAGTCTGGGGAAATTGTCCGACGCCTCCGTATATGGTTAGCTGCCTCAGGTTCAGACCTGTTCCGTATGCAACAATATCATTGCTTATCTGTAAAGCCAACTCCCTCGTCGGTGAGAGAATCAGTGTGCGGATATTGCGATGCCGGTGACGAACACCGTCTGCTGCAAGCATCTGCAGGATCGGAAGGGCAAAGGCGGCCGTTTTACCGGTGCCGGTTTGGGCACATCCAAAGATGTCTTTTCCCTGAAGGATGAAAGGAATGGCTTTTTCCTGGATTGGGGTAGGGTTCAGGTAACCCTTCTTATGGATAACTTTTAATAAAGGCTCAATAAGATTTAATTGTTCAAATTTCATTCAATGTTTTATAAAATGTAAAATATGTCTTATCCGGAAGGCCAGAGTGAACTGATCCGATCCGGATGACTTCTTAAAAATTGTAGGACTTGCTGAGTTGTAAAGGAGGGAGGATTACAAACAGATTGAGATACAATCTTTGAAAAGAGTGCACAAAGGTAAAGAAAAAATACCTGCGACCCCGGTTTTTGAAAAAATTAAATAAACCGGAAAGTAAAGGAGCAGATTCAGGAGACGTTCAACAGGGTATCGAGCCCGGAAAGTTTGAATGTTTTTTTGATGAATGGCTGACAGTTTGTGATGGAGAACTGTCCCTGCCTGGCTTGCTTGGCCACGTCCACACAGATCCGGATGAAGGAGGAAGAGATATATTCCACATCTTTCAGATCAAAAATGATTTTGTCGATGGCGCTTTCACCGCTCTGCGGAACGCTGACTTTAACGATCTCACTGATTTTCTGGACGGCCAGCGTATCAAGTCTGCCTGCGAACGAGCCGGTCAAAGCCTTTTCGACGGGATCGTAATTGAAAGTTACCATAGGTTCGGTGGTTAATGATTTTTATAATACTCCTTTAATACCTCCTCCTCAGGGAGTGTCTCGTCGTAATATTTCGACTGGTCGAACGAAAACCAAAGTTCACTTGGTTTCCGGCGGCTGACCCGCTGGATATTAAGCAGGTGCCTTGCCGTAATGTTCTCGGTAGTGATGTTTTTTCCGCCGGTACCACATCCCAGCGTGAGGGATGGGGCAAGATGGTTGTAAAAGTATCCAACGGCCCCGTGAGATGTAGGGGTATTGACAAGAATCCTGCCAGCATTCAGCAGCTTTGAAAATTCCATGATCCTGCTTTCATCGTTGGCATAAATTCCGGCGCTATGCCCGATTCCACCAAGATAATTAAGATCGATGCACATGTTGACCGCCTGCTGGTAACCCGGTGCGCTGTAAAAAGCAAGTATGGGAGCAAGGACCTCCACCGAAAGGGGATACCCCGGGCCTATTCCGTCGAGTTTTGCAAGCAGGATCCGGGTTCCCGGGGGAACGACGATACCAGCTTTTTGCGCGATGGTTTCAACCGATTGTCCGACCACCAGGGGATTCATGCTCATGGTTTCGGCTACTACCGCTATCTTCTCAACCTTTCGAATCTCCTCAGGGGATAAAAAGTAACAAGGCTGACGCTCGAACTCTTCGCGTACCTGTTGCTCGATTTTTTGCTCTACTACAACGGATTGTTCACTGGCACATATGGTTCCGTTGTCGAAGGTTTTCGAAATGATGATATTTCTAACGGCGAAAGGGATATCGGCGCTTTCGTCGATAAATACAGGGACATTCCCCGGGCCAACTCCGATTGCAGGGTTTCCTGAGCTATAGGCAGCTTTGACCAGCCCCGTGCCTCCCGTTGCAAGGATCAGCGCGATCTTGGGATGCGACATCAGGGCCTGGGTGTACTCTCTTGAACCGGCAGAAATGATCTGGATGCAGTCTTCAGGCGCCCCTGCTTCCATGGCTGCCTCATAACAGATCCTTGCTGTCTCCGCACAGGCTTTTGCAGCACCCCGGTGTGCCGATAAAATGATCGGATTCCGCGTCTTCATGCAAATCAGGGTCTTGTATAACACGGTGGAGGTCGGATTGGTAACCGGGATTACCGCAAGGATAGGTCCAAGTGGCTGGGCAATTTCCGAAATCCCCGTAAGTGTATCACAGGAGATCAATCCGACGGTTTTTTCATCCTTGATGCTTTCATAAACCAGTTGAGTTCCCAGGACATTCTTAAGGACTTTGTGTTCCCATACTCCGAGGCCTGTCTCTTCATGA
>CAYWHQ010000478.1:0-2495 GCA_964457665.1 uncultured Prolixibacteraceae bacterium
TCGGAATAAATCAGCTCCGAGTTGCGGAATGTGACCGGAAACTGTCCGAACAATTCATGGATGGTCTCCTGATGCCTTTTCACCTGGCGAACAAATTCATCTTTATTGCGCAGAGAAGCGAGTGAATGTGCATATGTTTCGGCAAGAAACTCCACACAGCCGGTTTCGGCAAGCTGACCAAAGCTTTCAATTACTTCGGGAACATACTGGCGGAACTGATCCAAAGCCGTTCCGGAGATGGAATAGCTGATCCTGAACTTACCATTATGTTGCCGGATCAGGTCAAGCATCATTTTGTTGGCAGGCAGATAACATTTTTCTGCGATTCTCCGGATGATATGCCTGTTTTGATATTCATCGTAATAATGGTGATCATTCCCGATGTTGAAAAACCTGTAGGTTCTTAACCGGTAGGGTTGGTGAACCTGAAAATAAATACAAACTGACCTCATATGTGTTATATCACTCATTCAACTTACATTTCTTTTCCAACGGCATGGTTATAAACGAATAGCACGTTCTTTGCAGCATTCTCCCATTTCAGGTCGTCAACTTCCGCTTTGCCATACCTGACAAACATATTCCTGAGCCCATCGTAATGAAGGATTCCATAGATTGCATCGGCAAGGGCGTCAATATCCCAGAAGTCCACCTTCAGGGCATGTTTCAGGATCTCGGAAACGCCCGACTGTTTCGAAATCACCACCGGAACATTGGATCGCATGGCTTCGAGGGGTGAGATGCCAAAAGGTTCTGAAACAGAAGGCATTACATAAACATCACTCATGGCGAACATTTTATCGACCTCGGCACCAACGAGAAAGCCTGTAAAGTGAAATTTCGTACTGATTCTTAACTGCGCAACACGTCGTACCATTTTATTGAACAGGTCGCCGGATCCTGCCATGACGAACCTTACATTCGGGTCGCGCTTCAGGACTTTATGTGCCGCCTCGATGAAATAATCAGGGCCCTTCTGGTAGGTAATTCTGCCCAGGAAGGTGACGATCTTTTCGCGCAGGTGTTTTTCCACCTGAAGGTCAGGGCGATCGGATGGTTCCACTGCATTATGCACGGTAAACACCTTATCAGGATCAATGCCATATCTTTCCAGGACGATCTGTCTTGTAAGGTTGCTGACGGTGATGACCCTGTCGGCGTGTTCCATGCCGGATCTTTCGATATCGTAGACATTCTGGTTAACCCTTTCGCCGGATCGGTCGAACTCGGTGGCATGCACATGCACAACCAGTGGTTTTCCGGAGATCTGTTTAGCGGCGATCCCTGCAGGATAGGTCAGCCAGTCGTGCGCGTGAATGATATCAAACTCCTGGGAGGTGGCGATGGATGAGGCGACCAGGGCATACCTGGAGACCTCTTCCATAAGATTCTTGCCGTATTTACCAGAGAAGGTGAATCTCTTATCAAAGATTCCCCTCGTTCTGACTTCTTCTCCACGGATGTCGGCAGTAACCTGCTGTTCAAAATCTTCGGGGCCGACGTATGGTACTAGGTTGGAACCGATTTCGAGGTATTTGATCCTTTTCCAGAATTCCTGATGCTCATGGTCAACGAAATTCAGGCTGATATCGCTGGCATTTATAAGTCTGAAGCCTTCATTGGATTCATCCCCGAATGCTTTCGGCACCACGAAAATCACCTGCACACCGTGTGTAACCAATCCCCGGGTCAAACCATAGCAGGCAGTACCCAATCCTCCTGTTATATGGGGGGGGAACTCCCATCCAAACATCAAAACACGCATATCAGTTTTTCGTTTTCATTTGATCTATTCCGCTTTATTTTTCATACCTGTCAATCAGTGATTTCATGCGGATCATCTCACCCACACTGGCTGTGAAGGAGATGGCTCCTCCCGGGTGGTGTGGTGGATCACCGTCATAGTATTCAGATATTGTTCCTATTCCGTGTTCCGTCATGGCCGCTTCAAATCCTGAATAGATATTTTTAATGTAACCCAGCCCGCTTTTCCCATGAATCCGGAGATAGCCCTCCGCAAAATGGGCCAGCAACCATGGCCATACAGTTCCCTGAAAAACAGCATATTCTCTCTCGCTCGTATCTCCGGCGCAGCTCCCTTTGTAGAGCGGGCTTTTTGGGGTCAATGTCCGCAGCCCCCTGGGCGTCAGCAATTCCTGTTTAACCCGGCTCACCACCTCTTTCCTGACCTCTTCCGGCAGGGGACAATAAGGCAGGGAGGTGGCGATGATCATGTTCGGTCTTACGGTCCAGTCGGTATAGGATCCATCAACATAATCTGCCAGATAGCGTTTTTCGGGACTCCAGAATGTCCGGATAAAAGAGTCTCCCGCTTGCCCGAAAATACTTTTCCAGGAATCAACGGAATGTGTTTCTCCAGCAGCTTCCGACAATTCCAGATAAAAACCTATGGCATTGTACCATAACGCATTGATCTCAACAGTGAGCCCATACCTCGGGGTAACCGGCCGGCCGAAAGCAAAGGCATCCATCCA
>CAYWHQ010000479.1:0-2494 GCA_964457665.1 uncultured Prolixibacteraceae bacterium
CCGGTTCCAGGGCAATAGTGAACACAATCCCGAAAATTGCACCCCAGAAGTGGGCATCGTGCCCGATATTATCCCGGCCATGCTTGCTCATATAGGCTTCATACAACAGATAGATCAGCCCGAAAAGCGGGGCGGGAATCCCGATCGGTATGAAAAAGAGAAAGATCTTTCCTGCCGGGTAGAGGAGAATGCTGCTGAAAACCACCGCTGAAACCGCTCCCGATGCACCGACTGCGTTGTAAAACACATCATTCCTGTGTTTCACGTATGCGGGAATCACCGACAGGGTGAGCGCTCCCGCGTAAAGCAGCAGGTAATAGTAGGAGCCCTTCCCCGGAAAAAGACTTCCATAGAACGATTCCACGATCCTGCCAAACGAATAGAGCACGATCATGTTGATAAACAGGTGAATATATCCTGCATGCACAAACCCATAGGTCAGCACCCTGTACCACTGCCGCTGATGTTTTGTATCATAGGCGTTGAAACGGAGCATCTCAAACAGTCGGATATTCTCATTTGCAAGAAGGGAAACGACCACCGTAACGAAAATGATAAGCCAGGTAATGAGCATGGTTGATTATTTTTCCGACTCAATGGGTTTTTTCGTATGATCAATCTCTGATCCCAGCACCGAATGGGGTATCAGAAAAACGATCAGCATGACAATGGAAGCAATCAAAGGCCAGATCCGGTTTTTCCGGTTCCATACCTGTATGGCTACAGCGATGATCCAGAAAATGAAGGCTACCAGGGATTTGTTATCTGTCAGATCCTGTCCGAAAGGCCATCCTGTCCAGTAGGCATCGAAAGCGTATTTCTGAATGACAGGACCCAGGATCATTCCCCCGACCAACAGGAACAGTAGTGTAAGCCACGAGAGAATATAGGTGTTCTTACCCCGGATGAGGGCTTCCAGACCGGTACGTGCCGAAAGCATCATAGCCAGGAAAATGATCAAAATATGGGGGATCAGCACTGATTTCGGGACTACCCCCTTGAACCGGATGATGGCTGGTTCTTCGTTAAGAAGCTGCCGCTCTGCCCCCCTGATCAGGGTGATGTGGTACATCACTTTTCCGGCAGCAGGCTGACCGGGAATCAGGGCGGTCAGCGTGTCTCCGCTTCTTGTCATCGGGTTGGTGGTCCACGCATCGTAACTCTTGTACCGGCGCAGCCTGATCTCCCCTGTTACCGCAGGATCCTTTACCACAATCCTGACAGGCGCGTCATCAGACCCTTCGAAGGTACGGATAAGCTTGAATTTAATGTTTTGGGTTCCCAGCACCGTTTCGCCCCGTACAGGGTATGTAGGGCCGGTCATTCTCTGATAGACAGCCAGGGTCAGTGTTAAGAGGAAAGAGAAGAGCCAAAGCAGGAGTGAGCGGAGATACGGCTTCATATTTTTTTTGCAAAGGTATTAATTCATATGATACTTCTGTAATATGTCGTACATCTTCTGATGGATTTCTGTGCGTATGTTCATCTTGCCAAGCAGGTTGTTGGTATCATCAGGGTAAGTACGGTTTGACAAAAAAACATAGAGTAGCCCGGAGTCCGGATCTGCCCAGGCGTAGGTGCCCGTAAAACCTGAATGGCCGTAGCTGGATGCCGGGGCGCTCCGGCATACCGGTCCATTCTCAACCGGCATCAGGGGCGGTTTGTCGAAACCCAGTCCGCGGCGATTGCCCGACCCGGAGAACAAGGCACCCGTGTAATGCTGAATCACTCCTGATGTAAGGTATTCTCTGCCACCATAACTTCCGCCGTTCAGGAGCATCTGCAGTATGACAGCCAGATCGGCAGAGTTGGAGAATAAGCCGGCATGTCCCGAAATACCTCCCAGGAGGAAAGCGCCCTGATCATGCACAATTCCCCTGACCAGTCCTCCCCTGAAAGAACTGTCGATGGCGGTGGGAACGATCCGCCAGGTATCTGTCCGTCCGGTTGGACTGAATGTGATGGTGGTCAGCCCCAGGGGCCGGTAGAAATGGTCCTCCAGAAATGATCCGAATGATCTTCCGCTGATCTCTTCTGCGATTTCTTTCAGCAGATAAAATCCAAGGTCGCTGTATTGGTATTTTTTCTCCGGCAGAAGCGGGGACGAAATGATCAGCTTCAGAATCGAATCGGGTGTGATCCCGGGAATCTCATAAAAACGGATCCAGGGTTGCAATCCCGCCTGGTGGGCCATGACTTCGGATACTTTGAGGGAGGATTTATTGGTACCCAGCAGATATGGGAGAAATTTGCCAAGGCTGTCCTCCGGGCTGATCAGGCCTTCGTCATCAAGCTTCATGATGGCAAGCGTGGTGGCAAAGATCTTGGTGAGCGAGGCCAGGTCATAGAGATGTTCGTTTGTTACGGCTGCAGAATCTCCGTATGCCGGATATCCGAATGACCGGTGATAAAAGACTTTGCCATGCCGGGCAAAAAGAACCTGGCAACCGGGATACGCTTTCCTCTCCAGGCCCATCTGTATCAGCGAGTCGAT
>CAYWHQ010000480.1:0-2493 GCA_964457665.1 uncultured Prolixibacteraceae bacterium
CGGGGCATTTGCGCAGAAAAGCCGGCTTGATGCCGCGGGATGTTTTGTTCATGACGATAACCGTATATATTTCCTTTTTGCTGCATCTGCTTTGGGTGCAAGGGAAACCGGAGCCATGTTCCTGCTGATCGACCACACGATCAGCTCCTTTTCCGGCAAACCTCTGATCCTTGATTTCGAAGGGGGCAACGATCCTGATCTGGGAAGGTTCTACCGTGGATTCGGAGCCATCGAGTCACACTACCCGATGATATATATTAACCGGTTACCGCGGTTTTTGCTTCGTCTGAAAAAAAGTACCTTTGTACAAACCGTTGAAAAAAAATGAGGTATGGCCAGAATCATCACTTCAGGAGATTCCCTTGCAGGCTCTTATATTGCTGAACTAAGAGATGCCGACATTCAGAAAGACAGTCCTCGTTTCAGATTGAATCTTGAGAGGCTCGGATATATTTTTGCCTATGAGATCAGCCGGGAGCTGGAATATGAAACAAGCGAGGTCGTAACCCCTTTGGGTATCGCGGAGGCTAAGGTACTGAAAAATCAGCCGGTCGTGGCAACGATCCTCAGAGCCGGAATCCCTTTTCACCAGGGATTTCTTGCCATGTTCGACAGGGCTGAGAGCATTTTCGTTTCCACATACCGAAAACCGCATAAGGATGGGAGTTTTACTATCCAGATGGAACATTTTTCCGTACCTGACCTCGACGACAAGGTGCTGATCCTCTGCGATACCATGATTGCAACAGGATCTTCGGTCCTTGAAACATGGAAGAACCTTTCTGCCAGAGGGAATATCAGGCATACCTATATTGCTGCTATACTTGCCAGTTCCATGGGGATAGAGAAACTGAAGAAGAATCTCCCCCAGAGAGATGTTACCCTTTTCGTTGGGGTGATCGATGAAGAGCTGACCGCTCATTCGTTCATTGTTCCGGGGATCGGGGATACTGGCGATCTTGCCTATGGCCGGAAAATTTGAAACAGGAAGTTATGAAAAACACACTCGTAGTTGAGAATGTACGTATATCGCTCGATTCGATTCGCAACCATCTGTTAAGGACGATTCTGACGATTCTTATCATAGCATTCGGAATCATGGCCCTCGTGGGGATCCTTACGGCCACCGATTCCATTAAATACTATCTGACTCAGAATTTCTCCATGATGGGTTCAAATACTTTCACAATCCGTAACAGAACGCTGAATGTGCATATCGGGGGACAAAGCAATCCGCAAAAGAGGTTTGAACCCATCGATCTTGACCAGGCGATGCTTTTTAAGGAGAGGTATGATTTTCCGGCACATACATCAATCTGGACCTTTGCCAGTTTCGGGGTCACCCTGAAATACAGGTCCAATAAGACAAACCCAAATATCCGCGTGCTGGGTACCGATTCAGATTACATTCTCACCTCCGGTGATGAAATTGAAAAAGGGAGGAACATTACGCCCCAGGAGGTGATTGATGGGAACCATGTCTGCGTGATTGGTGCGGAGGTAGTCAGAACATTATTTACCGCGAAAGAGGATCCGCTTGACAAGATCATCTCTATCGGACCAGGAAAGTATAAGGTGATCGGGGTACTGAAGGAAAAAGGCTCGAGTATGGGATTTAGCGGCGACAGGAACTGTCTGATTTCCCTGAATAATGTAAGGGTAAATTTTCCCCGGCCCAACATGTCATACAATATTAATGTGATGGCACAACGGCCCGAACTGCTCGATGCAGCCATAGGGGAGGCAACCGGATTGTTCAGGAGCATACGCAAAGTGCCTGTCGGGCAGGATGACACTTTTGAGATATCCAAAAGCGATAACATCGCGAAAATGCTGATCGACAACATTAAATATGTAACCTTTGCCGCTACGATCATTGGATTGATAACTCTTGCAGGCGCTGCCATCGGGCTGATGAATATCATGCTCGTATCGGTGACGGAACGTACGAGGGAAATTGGGATCCGGAAGGCTATCGGGGCCACCCGGAGAGTTATTCGGAACCAGTTTCTCGCGGAAGCAATTGTGATCGGACAGATCGGCGGGTTGCTCGGAATTTTTCTGGGGATCCTTATCGGGAACATGATTTCTCTTATAATAGGAAGCGCATTCATTATCCCATGGATCTGGATATTCACCGGTGTTCTCCTCTGTTTTGGTGTAGCATTGATTTCGGGTATTGTCCCGGCACAGAAGGCGGCAAACCTCGATCCGATTGAATCATTGAGATATGAATGACATAAGGTGATGGATCTGCGGAAAGTCATCCGGCATCTGATGGATGCATTCCCATATGAACCTACAGAAGGTCAGCTAAGGGTTCTGGAGGAGCTGGCGACATTTCTGACCATCACATGGAAACATAACCGTGCCCATTTTATCCTGACCGGATATGCGGGAACAGGAAAAACCACTTTTGTCAGATCACTGGTGGAGGCGTTGCCGGCTCTGGGACGGAAGACAGTACTGCTGGCTCCTACGGGGCGGGCTGCA
>CAYWHQ010000481.1:0-2492 GCA_964457665.1 uncultured Prolixibacteraceae bacterium
TCGTTGGCAGGTTGGGTGCTGAGCCTTGTCGGGTAAAGTCTGTCGGCCACCAGAATCACACAGGAGGGTTTGACCATGTATGCGAAGAAGGCTGATCTGACCAGCAGATCTGATGCATCATGGCTGTTTGCCCCAAGGTTGAGCACGGAGAATGGCTTCAGATCATGATCAAGCTGTTGCTGGAAGATGGATGTTGCGATGCGTGCGGGAGGTATCTGCAGCGCTTCGAGGTAGGAGCTTCCCAATACGAAGATGTAACGACGACCGGGGCTCCGGTCCACATCCATACCAGGCAGGCCAAGATTGTTGCGTCTGGCTTTGAGATTCCCTCCTTCCACGTTCCAGTATCCGGAAAATGGATAATAGATGTTTTCGCTTCCTCCGTCGGCCCTGATGTTCCTGGCTTTAATCGCGACAGGATATACAGGGTAACCCACAAGGTACCTCACAATACACTCGGCCGTCAGGCAGGCGAGAAAAAACGCGGCGATAATGATCAATGACTTTTTCACAGGAAGAGAATCCATCCGGTTGTCACAAAAACAAATGTTGCGAATACTGACAAAACATCAAACCATCTTTTCTCCGCAATGTTGCGGAGGAAAGCTCTTTTTCGTTTCTGGTCCTGCCAGAACTGGAACAAGGCCAGACCTGCACCATGCCAGATGCCCCAGAAAAGAAAATGCCAGGCGCCACCGTGCCAGAGGCCGCATAAAGCCATGGCTATGACAGGGACCGCCCACTTCAGCCATATCCGATTGCTGCTCCACCGGCTTAGCGGGAAAAATAGGTAATCGCGAATCCAGTCGGACAGGGAGATATGCCAGCAGCGCCAGAAACGACTGATGTTTGGCTGCAGGTAGGGCCAGTTGAAATTCTCCATGATCTTCAGTCCGAAAAACCTCGACGACCCTATGGCTATGTCGCTGTAACCGGAAAAGTCCATATAGATCTGAATGGAGAAACCCAGCAGTGCTAGCGCTTTTATGCTGGTGGAAAAACCATCGGTATTTTCCCATACCGGCTGAATGGCGTACCCGATCCAGTCGGCGATAACAAGTTTCTTAAAAAGCCCGACGATTATCCGTTCCACCCCTTCATCGAGGAACCGTAAGGAGAATGCCGCAGGATGACCCGCGATCTGCGGGCGGAACCGTTCAAACCTTTCGATTGGTCCGGCCACGAAAATCGTGAAGAGCGAACCGTAGGCAAGTACATCCGTGAAACTTCCGGGAGGGGTGATCTTCCATTTCACATCCGTAATATAGCTGATGTATTTGAAGGTGATATAGGAGATTCCGAGCGGCATCAGTATCTTCTCGAAATGAATTACCGGAAGGGCTCCGGCGAATTCAGCCAGTTCATTCAATATACCGCCAAGCCATCCGAGGTATTTGAACACCAACAGTACCACCAGAATACCGATCACTCCCAGGGTGTGCGGCAGGCCTTTGTTTCGTCCGTAATGCACAAGGGAGGCGGCCGACCAGGCGTAAAGGGTCAGCGAAACGACCAGCAGCGCCGCGAAGTGGTCCTGAATTCCAATGAACAGCAAACTGGAGATACTCATGATGATCTTTCGTACCGGGGTATTGGGAATCAGCCAGTACAGGGTAGCTGTTGCAGCCAGGAAGAGAAAAAAGGTGACGGTGATCATCCGTCTAATATTGGTTGATGATCAGGATCATCTGTTCCACCGTATCGAAGGTCTCTTCAGTGATTCTGGGGGCGGGGATCCTTTTTCCCCATTCAGATTCAATGAACCTCTGCAGGGATACAAGGGAAAAAGAGTCGATCAGACCGGATGAGATGAGCGGGGTATCCTTTACGATCACAGCGCCGGGATCAGTCAGGAACTCTTTGCGGATGAATGCGATCAGTTTCTCTTCCATACCTTGGCGGATAAGGTGCTTTTTGAACCACGAAAGTACAAAAACATGTTAAAACTGGATACGCCAGGTTCCCATCGGGAAAAATCCCATGTCGAAATAGGTACGGATCTCACCGGTGCGGGGATCGATGCGTTGCAGGTACACGTTGGTATAGCTGGTGCGGTACTGAAGGTCGAGCAGAAATTCGATATTGTATCCGGGCAGATTCCTTTTAATACCGAATCTCAGCGAGGCCCTCCGGTACTCCGGAAAACGCGGGTCAAAGGATGTGGCCCAGTCGTACACCGGTTCTCCTGAAGCCACCGTGGCGTTCACATCATAGGGTATATAAGGATTGCCTCCGGCCCAGGTGGCCCTCAAACCGAACGACATGACTCCCCAGCGCCGTTTTCCGATGACGAATTCATATCCGCCGGTGGCATTGAGCACATAGTTCACATTGAAGGCGGAGTTTCTCCGGATACCGTCATATGCGCGAAAGGTTGACTGAAATACCGACGCGGTGAGAAGGAAATAATAGTTTTTACGGAAAAACCGCTCAAAAGTTAATTCCACGCCATAATTTTCACCGGTACCCGCGTTGCTCAGACTATCGGCATA
>CAYWHQ010000482.1:0-2486 GCA_964457665.1 uncultured Prolixibacteraceae bacterium
TCGATAATCAACCTAAACAAGGTATTCCTCTCCCTGCTTGATTTTAAAAAACAGAGACAATACTATAATCTGATTATAAACAAAAACCAGCTTACGGAGATTCTGAATAACGCAAGATATACTATTCTGCTGGATCACACCTTGCAGATTACAACCTGTCAGGATATAGATAAGATTGAAAAGCTGGTTGTTATCTTCCTGAAGAAGTATATCGAATCGTTTTATGAACGCCGGCAACGGATCTATGTCGCAGGTTTTCTTAAAAGCCGCAAGCTTGATCAGGAAAATTGCTTATTAACAGAAACAGGCTATGAATATGAGATTTACACAACTGACGAACGGGGGAATGCGCTTGACAATCTGGAGCAGATACTTCAGGAGATTAATCAGATTATTAAATCTTTAGATTATCCCGAAAACCTGAAATTTCACAATGACGGTATACAGGTACTGAATAATGCCTGGTTTGATTATCATTTGTATCAACCCCTCCTTGTGGATAAAGATCTTCAACCTTCTGTTTTGAAAACCAGCGCCATAATACCAAAAGGATTAAATGCCGGTGAAATGAAATTTATCAGGAACCTGCAAACCCATATTATATCAGAGAAAGGGAAAGGAAATTATCCGGGTGTTGAATTTTACCTGTTAAGAAATCCTGGTCGCAGTAAAGGAATTGGATTCTATTTTTCTGCCGCCGGAGGATTTTTCCCGGATTTCCTTTTCTGGATTCTGAAGGAAGGGAAACAGTATCTTACTTTCATCGATCCCCATGGTCTGCGGAATGAAGATAATGGCTTTGAAAGCGATAAAATCCAATTGCATAAGCGTATCAAAGAATTGGAAAAATCCGAATACATTACAGGAGTGATCCTGAATTCAATTATCCTGTCTCCATCGTCTTTAAAGGACGCTGGAATGATGAGATGGAAAGGGGCGCCAGAGGATTACGAAGAGTTAAAAATTTATTGCAATTCCCTGAATATATTTGAGATAGGGCAGCAATTCAAGAAATCGGGAGAGAGCGAATATATTAAAATAATTATCAGCAAGATCCTTGAATAAACATTTCGTTTATTCCTGCTTTCTCCCCGCCATCCACTTCTCAAAAGTGATTTCCGTCTTCCCCAGCAGCGCATCTGTAAATGCCGGATCACCCTGCTCGCGGTCCTTTTCGAAATAACCGTACAGGTCGGCCACCCCTTTTATCTCTTTCTTTCCCGAAAGAAACCCGATCAGTTTCATCATCCAGAGCGGAACATCCGAAACCTTTTTTATCTCCGGGTGAACGGCTTTGACATATTTTACCAGCAGGTCGCGCATGTGGTGGTACTCCGGACCGAGGACATGATAGATCTGGTTCAGCGTTCCGGGTTCAGCATTTCGCGTTGGGTTTTCTGACGTGGATTTCAGGTAAGCGGCAGCTACCATCCGGGCGTAATCTTCCACGGCCACCCAGCGGTACGGATGAGGTTGCTTACCGATCATCATGGCTTTGCCACCCCGGACCATCAACTCCAGCGACTCGAAAAACCATGAGGGGCGGAAAATCATATACGGGATACCGCTGTGGATCACCGCCTGTTCCGCCTGATATTTGTACTCTGTGCCGTAGAACCAACGGTTCTCTTCGCAAACCGAAGCGCCGGAAATGCAGGAGATCGTTTCGATGTCTGCCCGTTTTGCCGCCTCCACGATAAGTCGCATGGCAGCCCCCTCGTCGACCTTTGCCAGATTGGTATGCACGAACCTGCAATCCTTCATCGCCCTTTCAAGATCGGCTGGATTGAAAAAGTCGCCTCTGGATATCTCAAAGCCCTCGCTTTCCTCTTTCTCTGAAACGGATCTCGAAAACATCCTCACGATGTATCCTGCATCCTTAAGCTTCCGGGCCACCGGACGGGCCAGCATTCCGGTGGCGCCGACGATCAATATTCTGTTGTTCATGGTATATAAGTTTGTTATGAGATATTTCTGCAAAGTTAATCCATCGGAAAGAATTTAATCCAGACAAAATGTTTGTGTCGCTTCATCTTACTAAATTTACAAAAAAAAAATATTCATGCCATTTTCACGAAAGAAAAGAATTGCCCTGGTGGCACACGATAACCGCAAGGGCGACATGGTGGAGTGGGTCCGCTGGAATTACAAGGTACTGATGGAACATCAGCTGATCTGTACCGGGACCACCGGCCGGATGGTGGAAGAGGCCATTCAGAGCGAGGTTCAAAACGACCCGGATATCCCCGAAAAGAAAAGGAACACTCCCCTGCGGATCATCAAACTGAAATCGGGACCGTTCGGGGGCGACCAGCAACTCGGCGCGATGATCGCCGAAGGCCGCATCGACATCCTGATCTTCCTCTGGGACCCCATGCAGCCCCAGCCACACGATGTGGACGTGAAGGCGCTCCTGAGAATTTCGGTCTTATACAATATCCCCGCGGCCTGTAACCGCTCCACGGCCGATTTCATCATCTCCTCCC
>CAYWHQ010000483.1:0-2485 GCA_964457665.1 uncultured Prolixibacteraceae bacterium
GTGCTTCGATGCCGGGAATGATGGAGACCGTGCTCAACGTCGGGCTGAATGATGTGACCCGTGAAGGATTGATCCGGAAGACAGGTAACCCCCGCTTTGTATATGATTCGCAGCGCAGGCTCATCCAGATGTATTCGGATGTTGTCATGGAGAAGGCAGCCGGAATAGAGCCTGCAGAGGGAAAGGGTGTCAGGGTTCAGCTGGAGCGTGAACTGCATCACATGAAGGAGCGGAAAGGGTACATCGCCGATACCGATCTGACTGCTGAAGATCTGAAAGCACTCATTGATATTTACAAGAAGAAGGTGAAAGAGGTACTGGGCAAACCATTCCCGGAAGACCCGATGGAACAGCTCTGGGGAGCTGTCGGGGCGGTATTTCAGAGCTGGATGGGGAAGCGTGCAATCTCTTACCGGAAATTCGAGGGAATCCCGGATGAATGGGGTACCGCAGTGAATGTCCAGTCGATGGTGTTCGGGAATATGGGCGACACTTCGGCGACCGGCGTTGCCTTTACGCGCAATCCGGCAACCGGTGAAAAATACTTTTACGGAGAGTGGCTTCCGAATGCACAGGGAGAAGATGTCGTGGCCGGTATCCGAACCCCGAATCCGATCAACGAGATCGGCAAAAACGAGCACACCATGCATCTGCCTTCTCTTGAGACAGCCATGCCAAAGGTATACCGGGAGCTTCACAAGATTGAGGTTTCGCTGGAGAAGCACTACCGTAACATGCTCGACATCGAATTTACGATCCAGGACGGGAAGCTGTACATGCTTCAGTGCCGTGTCGGGAAACGCAACGGGCCTGCTGCCGTGAAGATGGCCGTTGATATGCACAAGGAAAAACTGATTACCCGGGAGGAAGCCATCATGCGCGAGGAACCAGCTCAGCTCGATGAGCAGCTCCATCCTGTGCTGGATCCGAAAGCCGAGAAGGCCACCCAGCCGATGGCCAAAGGCTTGCCGGCCGGTCCGGGCGGAGCTGCCGGTCAGATCGTCTTCAACTCAGAGGATGCCGTGACCTGGGCTAAACAAGGAAAAACGGTTATCCTGGTCAGGGAAGAGACCAACCCTGAAGACATTGAAGGGATGCGGGCGGCACAGGCTATTCTTACCGCCCGTGGCGGCATGACCTCCCACGCGGCGCTGGTTGCACGCGGATGGGGAAAATGCTGTATCGTCGGAGCCGGATCGCTCAAGATCGAGACGTCGAAGAAGACCCTTCAGGTCGATGGGATCACCCTCCGTGAGGGCGATTTTATCTCGCTGAACGGCTCCAAAGGATATATATATCAGGGGCAGATGCCGATGATCAAGGCCGCCGAGGAGAATCCCGACTTCCAGGCCTTTATGCAGATCTGCGACAAGGTGCGCACCATGAAGATCCGAACCAATGCCGACACCCCTGAGGATGCAGCCAAAGCCAGGGCATTCGGGGCAGAAGGCATCGGACTCTTCCGGACCGAACATATGTTTTACGGGAAACATGCCGAGCAACCGCTGTTTGTACTCCGGAAGATGATCGCCTCCAAAACGGAGGAGGAACGCCGCAAAGCCCTCGACGAACTCTTTCCCTTCGTGAAAGCCGATATCAAGGGAACCATGGCAGCCATGAGCGGATTCCCGGTAACCATTCGCACCCTGGATCCCCCGCTCCACGAGTTCATTCCTAACAGCGAGGAAGGACGTAACCGCCTGGCCGAAAGCCTGGGGATCTCCATGGCCGAATTTAACCGCCGGGCTGAAGCGCTGCACGAAACAAACCCGATGATGGGTCACCGCGGCGTGCGCCTCGGAATCACCTTCCCCGAGATCACTGAAATGCAGATAAGGGCTATCCTGGAAGCTACCGCTGAACTGCTGAAGGAGAAGAAGGAGGTCTTCCCGGAGATCATGATCCCCGTTACCTGCACAGTCAACGAACTGAAAGACCAGTTTGCCATCATCTCCCGGATCCATGAGGAAGTGTGCAAAAAATTCAGGATCAAGGAAATACCACATCTCGTCGGAACCATGATCGAGATCCCCCGCGCGGCCCTCACTGCCGACCAGATCGCAGGGGTAGCCCAGTTCTTCTCGTTCGGCACCAACGACCTCACCCAGATGAGCTTCGGATTCAGCCGGGATGATATCGGGGGCTTCCTGCCCGACTATCTTTCCAAAAAGATCCTTCCGGTAGATCCCTTCCAGGTGATCGACCGCGAAGGGGTGGGCGAACTGATCCGTATTGCCGTGGAAAAAGGACGAAAGACCAAAAAGGATCTCAAGATCGGTATCTGCGGCGAACATGGCGGAGAACCCTCTTCGGTGGAATTCTGCTACCTTCAGGGTTTCAATTACGTGAGCTGCTCCCCGTTCCGCGTCCCGATAGCCCGCCTGGCAGCCGCACAGGCAGCCGTCCGCCACGGAAAGATAAAAAAACGTAAGTAATCCGTAACGCATCATCTTTAGAGGGTGTCCCGAAAGAGACACCCTCATTT
>CAYWHQ010000484.1:0-2485 GCA_964457665.1 uncultured Prolixibacteraceae bacterium
CGTACCGGAACAAGGCCCAGGAGACAAATTCCGTGGTTCATATTTTTTTTGGTAAACTTAAGCAAAATAAACTATACCCGACAGGGTGACCGTAACATTCAGGCAGTTTAAACAAACAGCGAGCCAATCTGGTACACCGCAAACGATACAAGCCAGGCAAGTGTGGTTGTGTAGAGGATCAGGAACATCGACCATTTCCATTTTCCTGATTCACGGCTGACCGTGGCAATGACGGCTACGCAGGGCATATAGATCAGAATGAACAGAAGGAACGAGAGTCCGCTGAGCGGGGTGAAGACCGGACTGCCCGCTTTACTTCCGTCGGTGTAGACCACCTGGCGCAGGATATCCGGAAGGTTATTTTCATCTGATCCCGAAGACAAAGGATTGCTGTAAAGTACTCCCATAGTGCTTACCACCACCTCTTTGGCTGCTGCACCAGTAATCAGGCTGACTCCCATCCTCCAGTCGAAACCCAGCGGTTCAATGACCGGTTCAATGAACCGGCCGAGCTTGCTGATATACGACTTCTCAAGTCGCTGTTCGGGCGGAGTACTCCTTCCTCCCGGGAAATACTCGAGCGCCCAGATGATGACCACGGCGATGAGGATCACGCCTCCCATTTTACGCAGGTACTGCTGGGAGCGGGCCCACATGTGCCGGAGGATGGCTTTGGAGGTGGGAAGCCTGTATGGGGGCAGCTCCATGACAAATGGCGTTTCCATTGTGCGGAAAAAGGTTTTTTTCAGCAGCAGGGATATAAGGATGGCCATTACGATACCTGCAATGTAGAGCAGGAAGATCACCGTTCCGGCATGATCCGGGAATACCGTGCCCGCCACCAGTATATAGACCGGTAAGCGTGCGCTGCACGACATAAAGGGATTAATGAGCATGGTCAGAAGACGGTCGTTCCGGCTCTTCAGTGTCCGTGTGGCCATGATAGCCGGGACGTTGCATCCGAAGCCCATGATGAGCGGGATGAATGACTGTCCGTGCAGCCCCATCTTGTGCATAAGGCGGTCCATGATGAATGCGGCACGCGACATGTAGCCGGTATCTTCCATCAGGGAGATGAAGAAGAAGAGGATAAGGATATTTGGAAGGAATACGATGACACTTCCGACGCCATTGATAACCCCGTCGACGAGCAGATCCTTCAGGGCGCCCGGTGGCAGCAGCCCGCGTACCTCCTCCCGGAAGAAGGATATTGCCGTATCAATCCAATCCTGTGGATAGCCCCCCACCACAAAGGTCGACTGGAACATGGCCCAGAGAAAAAAGATAAAAAAAGGGAACCCAAGATATTTGTGGGTTAGCAGAGCGTCGATCCGCTCGCTCACCGGTTTCTTTCCCGATTCTTTCGGGGCTGGCTGAAGGGTTTCCCGGAGTGCGCCGGCGATGAAACCGTATCTGGCATCGGTAATCAGGGTGGAAGTGTCGTCGGAATAGATGCTTTCGAGGGTACGGATCTCTTGTTCGGCGGCCCTGCTAAGCTGGTCGTAAACAGCTGTGCTGACAAGCTCCTGCATCACAGCAGGGTCTTTCTCGAGAATCTTTATCGCATAGTACCGGGATGAGATCCTGTCGGTAAGCGATTTGTCCTGCCAAATGATATCCTGCAGTTTACGGATGCTGTTTTCCAGGTCGTTCCCGTAACTGATATGAAGGTGCCGTACCAAAGGATCACGGCCTTCGTAGACCTCAATGACCTTGTCGAAGAGTTCACGTATTCCCTGTCCCCGCGAACTAACCGTGGTGACGACCGGCATTCCGAACAGCATGGCCAGTTCCCGGAGCTTCAGCTGATGTCCCTCGGCAAGGAATTCGTCGTACATGTTCAGCGCCAGCACAACCCTTACATCCATGTCGATAAGCTGGGTTGTAAGATAGAGGTTTCGCTCAAGATTGGAGGCGTCTGCCACGTTGATAACGATATCGGGAACCTCTTCCAGGATGTGTCTTCGCACAAAGATCTCCTCGGGGGAGTAGGCCGAAAGACTGTAGGTTCCCGGCAGGTCGGTGATATTGATCAGATATCCGCCCTGCCGGAGCCGGGCGGTTTTGGATTCTACGGTCACCCCGCTGAAATTACCAACCCTTTCATTGGATCCGGAGGCATGGTTGAAAAGTGTGGTCTTACCGGAATTGGGATTGCCTACCAGCACCACATCGATTACCTTGTCTTTTAATCCGCTGTTGCCTTTCAGCAACTCCGCCCGGAGGGTGTCATTGAAGGAGCTGATGATATCATGCGCCGCGTCCATCCGGGCATACTCCTCGATCGTCACCACCTCGATCAGTGCGGCTTCACTTCTCCGGAGCGAAATATAATACCCCATCAGCTTGTATTCAATGGGATCCTGGAGCGGAGCCGACTTGATCACGTTGATTTCACGGCCCCGGATAAAACCCATCTCCGTGATCCTGCGGCGAAATGCACCCCGGCCGCGTACCTTCATCACGATACCCGACTCGCCCTGTA
>CAYWHQ010000485.1:0-2479 GCA_964457665.1 uncultured Prolixibacteraceae bacterium
ATAGTATGCTTTCTGGGAGTTATCGGTCTCCATTTGTGCATTGTTAAGATCGAGAATGCTATTAATCTTACCGATCAGGTACCTTCCTTTGGTCACCTCATAGCTTTTCCGTGCAACGGTATCAGATTTGGCCGCGATCATGACCTGTTTTTGTTGCATATTGAACTGCACCACTTTCAGGTAAACGTTTTGCTGAAAATCGATGATTTCCTGTTCCACTGAATTTTTAACGATCTCTTCCTGTGATTGTGCCATTTTGATCTTGCCTTTGGAAACGCCCCAATCAAGTATCGGGATATTGAGTGAAAGGGAGACCCGTTGGAGATCGCCCGGGTTGTTGTAGATATCCGTGATTTCGTAAGCCTGGCGGGTAAGTCCGAAGACTGCGTTCAGGTCGGCGTCGAACCGTTGGTCCCACCGGGCGCGGCTGACCTCTCTTGCCGCTTCAAGAAGCCGGGTACGGAAGTTGATGGAGGTGGAGGTGTTCTTGTTTGCCTCCTGTATGGCAAGGGTCGGATCGATAGGGAAGAAGCTGATGTTATCCGGAGGAATCAGTTCGACGGGCTGGTTATCTTTGATTCTCAGGTAGGATTTGAACCTGAATGTGGCGTTTTCCAGATCCAGGTTGGCATTTTCAACGGCTGCCTGGGCTTTCAGGTAGCTGAGTTCAAGCTGCAGCAGGTCATTCTCGGCAATTTTGCCTAGCTGGTAACGTCCCTGGGCGATGCGGAAGAGGGTATCGTAGTTGTGAAGATTGGTCTGGGAGATCTTCACCTCGAGCTGTGCCTGCAGCAGGTTAAAGAAGTAATTGGTGGCGGTGATGGCTATCTGTTCGTTATCCTCGAGGTATTTTCTCTTTGCCTGCTCATATTTCTGCGGTTCTATTTTCTTGTCCCACCGGTACGGATTGAACTGGAATAGTGGCTGATGGAGGTCGATGTAGATGGGTGTACTAAGGTAGGAGGTAAAATTGGTATCACCGAAATTCTGTGTTCCGCTGAGTGAGGAGATCAAAGAGATCTTTCCACCGGTAGGGCCGATCTTCTGGTCGATGGAGAGCTGCCCCGATAGGGAGTTATATTGCTGTAGCACGTAGTTCTCGATCCCTGTTTCGTAGGTGATGAGTTTATAGGATCGGTTAAAGTCGGGCAGTGTGGCATTGAGGTTGACAGCCGGCAGATACCCTGCCCTGAATGTCCTGTAGGAGTAAAAGCTGACGCGGAACGACTGCCGGGAGTTCAGGGCATCGGGTGATTGTTCCTGGGCGATGCGGATGGCTTCGTGCAGGGTGATCTGCCGGGGTTCGGGAGTGACCTGCTGCGCCGGGAGGTTCATTATAGTAAACAGATGCGGCAGGATCAGGCAAAGCAGTTTATTCATGGGGATGTATTAACCGGTTATTCATAGCGGAGTGATTCTACCGGATCCTGGGCGGAGGCGCGCCGGGCGGGCATAAAGCCAAATACGACGCCGACGGTAGCTGAAACGCCGAAGGAGATGAGAATAGAGAGCGGTGAGATGATGGTGAGGATATCGGTGAATTGCATAATCAGTTTTGACATGATGATTCCGAGTACGATACCGATCAGTCCTCCGGTGATGCTGAGAATGGTGGCTTCGGAGAGGAACTGCATGATGATATCGTTCCTGGTGGCTCCTATGGCGCGTCGGATCCCGATCTCCTTGATCCGTTCCATGACCGAAGCAAGCATGATGTTCATAATCCCGATACCGCCTACCAGGAGGGAGATGCCTGCGATCGCGCCGAGCACGATATTGAATATCTCCTTGGTGCGTTGTTCCTGTTTCAGAAGAAGTTCCGGCACTTTGATCTCAAAGTCTTCCACATTCTGATGGCGGCGCAGGAGCATTCTTTTAAGCAGCTCGGTGGTGGCGACGATCTGTTCGCTTTCCTTTACCTGGACAACGATCTTGTCGATCTGATGCTTGGATAAATCCCCTGATTCACCGGAAGACCACATGGACACACCTCCATCGAAATAAACCATACCGCTGTTTCCATGCAGTGAGGCCGATGTGATCATTCCCCTGTCCTTGTATCGCCGGAGAAGGGTCTGGATAGGGGCATAGATCGAGTTATTGTAATCGGAGATTCCCAGGTTATCGACGCTGGAGGCGCTGACGTCCCTTTTTTTCAGGATCCCGATGACTTTCAGCCAGATGCGGCCGCATTTAATCTCTTTTCCGATAGGATTTTCTGAAGGAAAGAACTTGGATTGAATCGTTGAACCGATGATGCATACAGCTTTTCCCTCGATCGCCTGTTCGCTGTTGAACATCTCGCCGTCGGCCAGTTCCAGGTTAAACAGATGAAAGAAACCCTCTGTAATCCCTACGAGTTTATTCAGCGATTTGGTAGCGTCCTTGATGACTTCGGTCTCATAAATTACTTCAGGGCTGACGGTTTCCACTGCAGATATCATTTTACGGATGCTTTCGGCATCTTTGAGGGTCAGTC
>CAYWHQ010000486.1:0-2470 GCA_964457665.1 uncultured Prolixibacteraceae bacterium
TTCCCTGACCCTTTCCTGGTTCCAGCACTCCCCGCTGCTGGACATTTTCCGGTATCTGGGCGAAAAAGATGTCAATCTTGTCGTTACCACCGACCATGGTTCGATCAGGGTCGACAGCCCGGTGAAGATCCTTGGCGACCGTAATACCAACACCAATCTGCGTTACAAAACCGGCCGGGCGCTGAATTACAAAAAGGAGGATGTTTTTGAGGTTAAGAATCCCGCTGATGCCTTTCTGCCCCGAGGAAATGTTTCTTCATCCTATGTCTTCTGCAGAAACGGTGATTTCTTTGCCTATCCCAATAATTATAACTATTACGTGAATTACTACAAGAATACTTTTCAGCACGGGGGTATCTCGATGGAAGAGATGCTGATCCCCTTTGTAATCCTGCGAAGAAAATGAATCCGGAAAACCTGCGTTGTTTTCTGGTCAGCACCCTTCGCGGACTGGATGAGGTGGCGGATGAGCTGATGGGGCATCATACCTCCGGCAGGATCTTTGCCTTTTACGGTGAGATGGGCGCCGGCAAGACAGCCTTCATCAAAGCAATCTGTCGCCGGCTTGGCGTTGCACGGGAGGTGCAGTCGCCCACTTTTGCCCTGGTCAACGAATATGTAACAGGCGAAGCATTGCCGGTCTACCATTTCGATTTTTACCGGATAAAGAAATCTTCGGAAGCGTTGGATATCGGTTTTGAGGAGTACCTCGACTCGGGCGGCTACTGCTTTATTGAATGGCCTGAAATGGTAGAGGAGCTTTTACCATCTGATACAGTGAAGGTTTTGATATCTCCGGAAGAATCCACTCCCGGACACCGGCGGATCTGCTTTTAGATTTCCGCTTCCATCGGAAATTTTTAATGCCAATTGGATACCGAAGGAATAGATTTGTTACAGGAGGTGGAGTTCGCTGACTTTATTCCTTGATGCACCTGACGGAGAATCCATAGTTTTTGTGGTTCTCGATGCGTGTGATACCCTGCCAGTCGTATTGAATGAACCAGCTCCAGGCTTCAGTTTCGTTCTCTTCTGTGCTGGTCCAGTAGAAGCCGTACTCGCCCTGCGAGAAAAATTCTCCCCGGATATTCCGGTAGCCCCCGTAAAGGGCCCTGAATCCGCTTTCGTTCAGTTTTTTCCCCGCAACCAGGTCTTCTCCCAGCCCTGCAACCAGAATTCTCCAGTCGATATCATTGGGTACGCGCCAGCCTTCGGGGCAGATGTTCCTGGGATCCGTTACCGCGTACCAGTTGTATAGGAGTCCATATCCGACCGGGACGTCAGGATCGTTCTCGTAGGCGCAGACGGCGGGTGTAGCGCCCTTTCTCCATTGCGCCGACCCGTTTGCGAAGGGGAGAGGGTCGCCGTTGCGAAATCTTTTTACCTTCAGGTTCTCTGCCAGCCAGACCTGTTGTCCGATCCTGATGGGATGGTATATATTGCCATCGATGTCCTTAACGACATCCTTTTCCGGCTCTTCCGGAATGCTTTCCGAAGCGTGGTCAGGCATTCTTCCCGACCGGCCACAACCGGCAATTGTCAGAAAAACAATGAAAACCGCAAAATACCTCATCTTCAAAATTTCCTACCAAATTATAAAAAAAATCTTTTCCACCCGTCCACCTGTTCCATGATGGCCGAAGCTGCTGCACAGGCGATGCCCGCTTGCCCACTCGACTACTTTTTCATACCTTCGTGGAAAAATTTCCCTATGGAAGAATCCCGTCCAAAGTTTGGCAAATTCAATCCACTGGAAAAGCTGAGGCCACAGGAGGAGATGCTGGAGGTAGCGCGACAGAAAAGCAGCCTCGCCATTGGTGTCCCCCGGGAAGTTTCGGTTGAGGAGAACAGGGTTCCGCTCGTTCCCGACGGCGTGGCGCTTCTTACGCGCCATGGTCATCAGGTAACGGTAGGAGCGGGGGCAGGGGTTGCCGCCCATTTTTCCGATCATGAATACAGCGAGGCAGGAGCAATAATAGCGGAGTCGCCCAGGGAGGTGTTCCGGTCGGATATCATTCTGAAAGTGGCTCCGGTGACAAAGGAGGAGAGCGAATGGCTTCGTCCGAAACAAACGGTTATTTCGGCGCTTCAGATTGCGATGCAGTGTGAGGACTACTTCAGGACGCTGATCAGCCGGAAAGTAACGGCCCTTGCCTATGAGATGATCCGCGACAGGGCGGGGATCCTTTCGGTCATACGTTCGATGAGTGAGATCGCGGGAAGTACCTCTGTGTTTGTCGCGGCCGATTACCTCTCGGATCAGCAGTATGGCAGAGGAAAGATGTTCGGAGGATTTACCGGGATACGTCCATCGGAGATCGTGATTCTGGGGGCTGGTACTGTGGGGGAATTCGCGGCCCGCTCGGCGCTCGGTCTGGGCGCATTGGTCAAGGTGTTCGACAACTCGGTATTCCGGTTGAGGAGGATCCAGGCCAATCTTTCCCAGCGTATTTTTACCTCGATTCTTGAT
>CAYWHQ010000487.1:0-2448 GCA_964457665.1 uncultured Prolixibacteraceae bacterium
CAACCGCCAGGGGGTTGAAAAAAGGATCGCCCGGCTGGGCAATTTTCAACAGGAATCCCATTCCGTTTCGGATCCCTGGGTAGCATGGGTTGAAAAGAGACCGCATATCCGATGGCAGAACAAGGACTTTTCAGAGATACGGTATAAGAACCTGCGGCGGGGAGGCCCCCACACCCTTACCCGTCGTTCACGCTATTTCTCCCCGATGCTCTCTCCTTCCGGAGAAAGCATTGCAGCGGTGCATGTCGATGAGCTGAATCACAGCCGTCTCGACATCCTCTCCTTCCCCGGTGGCGGCCTTCTGCAATCCTATCCCGCCCCGGAAAACGGGCTGATTCTGTATCCGGCCTGGTCCTCAAGCGGCACAGAGCTGACCATGTCGCTGCTGACAGAAAAAGGCAAATCGATCATCGTTCTGAATCCACAGACCGGAGTCTTCCGTACAGAGCTTCCCCCAACACGGCGCGAAATCTCAGGACCCTCATTCCTGTTCCGGAACTACCTGATCTTCACAGGTGATTACACCGGAATCGATAACCTCTATGCACTGGATACCCTCACCGGCCAGATATTTCAGGTGACCTCCGCCCGTTTTTCCTCAGGCGATCCCGACTTCTCTTCCGACAAGGAATGGATGATTTACTCCGACCAAAACTCCGACGGTCTGATGATTGCGGAAAAAAAGATAGAACCGGGGGGTTGGATTCCCGTGAATCCGGATACTGCAACCCCTTACCGCCTGGCGGAGGAGCTGACCGCCCTTGAAAAAATCAATATACAGCAAACCGCCATCGACAGCGGGTTATACCTGATCCGGGAGCACACTGAAAGTGGAAAGGGCGAATTGAAGGGCTATCCGGCAAAGCAATACCGGCGCGGTATTCATCTGTTCAACCCCCACAGTTGGGGCCCTGTGTCGATCGATGCAGGCAACATGACGATTCGTCCCGGAGTCAGTGTCGTTTCGCAGAATCTGCTCAGCAGCGCCTTTACAAGCGCCGGGTATGAATGGGATCTGAATGAACGTACCGGCAAGTTTTTCCTGGGATTCCGGTACGAGGGATGGTGGCCGGTGATCGATCTTCAGGCCACTTATGGCAAACGGGCGGGAACCGCCAGGTATGCGTTTTCAAACGAAACGTTCCGGTTTACCTGGAACGAGACCGTTCTTGATCTCGACCTGTCGCTTCCGCTGAACCTTTCTTCAGGAGCCTGGATACGCAGCATCCAACCAATGGCCGGGATTGCGGCAAGTTATATGGCCCACGACCCGTCCACGCCCGGGAACTTCACCCTGGGTTGGGTGACCGCCCTCTCCTACCGGTTATGGTGCGCCAATTATATCCGCTCCAATTACCAGGATGTCTATCCGCAGTGGGGGCAGACCTTCGATGTCAGTTTTCAGCATTCACCCTTCGGTGACAACAATCCGGGGTCGCTGTTCTCCGTGGAAACAAACCTCTACTTCCCGGGATTGCTCCGCCATCAGGGGCTGATGCTCTATGGAGGTTATCAACGCCGTTGGTACCAAAGGGTTTACGGTTACCTGTACCCCTCCATGGTGAGTTATCCCAGAGGCGTCAGCGATGCTTTTGACGATGAACTGATCTCACTTTCTGCAAATTATAAATTCCCTTTCCTGCGTGCAGACCTGAGTATCGGTTCAGTTCTTTATATCAAACGGTTTAAACTCAACATTTTTTATGACTGGGCAGAAGGAACCGCCCAGGGAGTAAAAAATTATTACAGTTCAACGGGGTTGGAACTGACCACCGACCTGCACATCCTCAGGTTTTACGCTCCCCTGGAACTGGGGGTCCGCAGTTATTACCTGCCTTCGACAGGCACCTTCGGATTCGGGTTTCTTTATACCTTGGGTTTTTAGCGTCACGAAGAACCTGGAACCCACCTCACCATAATTCATTTGGCAGATTGAAAAAGTTTTCGAACTTTGTTCAGGTTTGTGACATCGATGAAACCCCTCAATCTACTAAAAAAATTGTTTCTTTTCAGGCTCCGGCATATCAACGACCGGCAGTTTGTTCTGATATTGAGCCTGATCACAGGTTTGCTGGCAGGCCTCGCGGCTGTTATATTTAAAAATACCCTTTACTATACCAACTACTTCCTTACCAATGGCTTCAACTTCAGCCAATATGCATTTTTATATCTGATCTGGCCCCTGGCGGGTATTAGTCTGACAATCATTTTTATACAATTTATCGTTAAGGACAACATCGGCCATGGCATCAGCAAGGTGCTTTATTCCATTTCAAGGAATGGCAGCAGACTCCGGCCGCACAACAACTACTCCTCCCTCGTGGCGGGAACGCTTACGCTTGGATTCGGGGGATCTGTCGGACCGGAAGCGCCCATCGTGCTCACCGGTTCCTCCATCGGATCAAACCTGGGGCAGATCTTCCGCCTGAATTTTAAAACCACCACCCT